>NZ_JBJLRD010000029.1:0-59480 GCF_050871305.1 Kineococcus gypseus
CCCCCCCCCGCCCCCCCCCCCCCCCCCCCCCCCCCCCCCCCCCCCCCCCCCCCCCCCCCCCCCCCCCCCCCCCCCCCGCCCCCGCGTCCGCCACCGGGCCCGGCAGCGGGCGCGCCGTCAGGAGGACGGCGTCAGCGCCCGCAGCGGTGCGGCGAGCTCGTCGGCGAAGAACCCCAGGAACCCGTCGGGGTCGGGGCCCGCGTTCTGGGTGACGAGGTGGTCGAAGCCGGCGTCGACGTACTGCTGCGCGTTGCGCAGGTACCCCGCCGGGTCGGGGCCCACGGCGAACTGGGCGGTGACGTCCTGCGCCGTCACCGTCCGCGTGGCCGCGTCGAAGTTCACCGGGTTCGGCAGCTCCGCCATCACCTTCCAGCCGGTGACCGCCCAGCGGCTCTTCTCCAGCACGGCCGCGACCGCCGACTCCTCGTCGGGCGCCCAGGCCATCGGCACCTCGGCGTAGGCCGGGCCGCTGCCGCCGTGCTGCTTCCAGGTGGCCACCATGCCGCCCTTGGGCTCGGTGGCGAAGAGCCCGTCGCCGAGCTCGGCGGCGATGCGCGCCGACGCCGGGCCGCTGGCCGCCACGGCGATGACGGGCAGCTCCTCGGGCAGGTCGAACACCCGCGCGTCCTCCAGCCGCAGGTGCTTGCCCTCGTACGTGCGGTACCCGCCGCTCCAGAGCAGGCGGATGATCTCCAGCGCCTCGCGGAAGCGCTCGTGGCGCTCGGCCACGCCGGGGAAGCCGCGGCCGACCACGTGCTCGTTGAGGCGCTCGCCGGCGCCCACGCCCAGCGTGAAGCGCCCGTCGGAGATGATCGCCATCGTCGCGGCGGCCTGCGCGATGATCGCCGGGTGGTAGCGCACCGACGGGCACGTCACCCCGGTGACCAGGCCGATGCGCTCGGTCTTGGCGGCGATGGCCGCCAGCAGGCTCCACGTGAAGCCGGAGTGCCCCTGCACGTCCAGCCAGGGGTGGTAGTGGTCGCTCATCTCCACGAAGTCGTAGCCGGCCCGCTCCGCCTCGACGGCCTGCCGGATGACCTCCTTCGGGTCGAAGGCCTCGGTCGCCAGCTTGTACCCGATGCGCATGCGTTCCTCCGTGCTCGCCGCTCGGACCGTCCGCCCCGCCGCCCCCGCGCACCCGCGACGCGCGGACCGCGTGCCCGCGTGCCCGCGTGCCCGTGCTGCCAGCGGTGCGCGCCGGGACCCGGCCCGGCGCTGGCGACCCTAGGGGAGCGCCCGTCGGGCGGCACCCCGGCAGCAACCCGACGTGCGGGGGCGCAGGGCTTGCCCGGCACCGGGATCCGCGACAACCTCGCCCTGCCGCCCGGCCGGGCGCGCTGCGTGGACGGGTCCACGGGGGAGGGGTCGCGGTGACCAGGGCGGTGCGCTTCGAGCGGTTCGGCGGTCCCGACGTGCTGAGCGTGGTGGACGTGCCCGCGCCCGAGCCCGGCCCGGGGCAGGTGCGCGTGACCGTGCGCGCGGCGGGCGTGAGCATCGTGGGCTCCGCCGCGCGCGAGGGCGCCCTGGCCGAGCTGTACCCCACCGCCTTCCCCGGCTCCGAGGGCGCCGAGTTCGCCGGCGTGGTCACCGCCGCCGCGCCCGGCTGCGGGTTCGCCGTGGGCGAGGAGGTCCTCGGCTGGAGCGCGCGCCGCGACGCGCACGCCGAGGCGGTCCTCGTGCCCGCCGCGCACCTCGTGCGCAAGCCCGCCGGGCTGCCGTGGCAGGCCGCCGGGGCGCTGTACGTGGCCGGGGTGACCGCGCACGCGTGCGTGTGCGCCAGCGGGGTGCGCGACGGCGACGTGGCCGTCGTGCACGGCGCCACCAGCGACGTCGGGTCCCTGCTGGTGCAGCTGGCGCGCCTGTGCGGGGCGGCGGTGGTGGGCGTGGCGGCCCCCGAGCACCACGACTGGCTGCACGCGCACGGCTGCGACGCCGTCGCGCCGGCCGCCGACCCCGGCGAGCTGGCCCGCCGGGTGCTCGCGCGCGCCGGGCGCGCCGACGTCCTGCTCGAGACCGCCGGCGCCGACCTGGCGCCGCTGGCCGCCGCGCTGGGCGTGGCGCCGCCGCGCGCGGTGTCCACGGTGGAGGTGGAGGCGGCCGTGGAGTTCGGCGGGCCCCCGGCCCCGGCGCCGGCCCGCCGCGCGGAGGTGCTCGCCGAGCTGGCCGCCCTGGTGGCCACGGGCCGGCTGAGCGTGCCGATCGCCGGCGCCTACCCGCTGGCGGACGCGCGCGCCGCGGCCGTCGAGGCCGAGCGGCCCGGCCGGTGCGGGCGCGTGGTGCTGCTGCCCTGAGCGCCACCGCGCACGGCGCCCGGGGCCGGGCCCGGGGCCGTGCTCAGGAGTCGGCCGGTCCGCCCGGGCGCGCCGCCGCCGGCGCGCTCTGCGCCGCCAGCCGCACCGGGGTGTTGACCGCCCCGTAGCCGCGGTAGCCGCCGATGCGCTGGAGCACCTCGATGAAGAACTCCCTGCTCGGGGCCCGCGTGAAGAAGTGCAGCAGCTCGCCGTCCTCGTCGCGGTCGTACATCACGTGGTGCTCGCGCAGCTGCTCCAGGACGCCGTCCTCGAGCGCGTAGCGCGCCTCGAGGTCGTCGTAGTAGTTGCCCGGCACGGGCAGCGGCTCGCCGCCGTTGCGGCGGAAGGCGCGCGCGGCCGCCAGCGCGTCCGGGGTCGCGAAGGCGACGTGCCCGGCGCCCAGCGGGCGCCCGCGCAGCATCGCCGACGTCGGTGCCACGTTCAGCGCGATGCGCACCTCCTCGCCCGGGGAGGTCAGCGCCCGGCTGCGCACCAGCCCCGCCGGTCCGGGCACCACCGTCGTCGGGCCCGGCTCCAGGCCCAGCACCGCGGCCAGGAACAGGGTGGCCGCGTCGAACCCCGCGAAGCGCTGCGGCAGCGCGACGTGGTCCACGCCCGTCAGCGGCACCGGCTCCGGCGCCGGGCCCGCCGGGGCGCTGGGCGTGAAGTCGGCCAGCCAGCCGCCGGCGACCGCCCCGGACCCGCCGGTCCCGTTCGACGCGCCGGTCCCGTTCGAGGCGCCGGGGGCGTCCTCGCAGAACTGCACCCACGTGCCGTCCGGGGCCACCACCGAGGGGATCTCCGCCTCGCCCGGGCCCACCGCGCGGTTGACCACGGGCGCCAGCAGGGTGCGGGCGCGCTCGTGCAGCGCCTGCGCCTGCGTGGTCGCCAGCCCCAGGGCGGAGATCTGCGCGCGCACGTCCTCGCGGCGCCGGTTGAGCACCACGCGCACGTCGTCGTTGGACCACAGCTCCACCGGCCCGCTGCGGTGCTCGCCGGTGCGGGTGAAACCCAGCTGCGCCAGCAGCCGCTCCACGGCGCCGGCGGCCGAGGGGGAGGCGGAGACCTCGGTGAACGCCCACGAGCGCACCGCCGGCGGCTGCGGCAGCGACGGCGACGGCGAGGCCGGCGGCAGCGCGGGGCGGTGCCGGAAGGTGCGGTCGCGCAGGTAGCGCAGCGAGCGCATCGCGTCCACCGCCGTCGCCACCGGGTCCGCCTGCCGGGCCAGGTCGTTGAAGACCTCCAGCGAGACCGGGCCGCGGTAGCCGCTGGAGACGACGGCGGCGTGGAAGCGCTCGAGGTCGAACTCGCCCTGGCCCGGGAAGCAGCGGTGGTGCCGGCTCAGCGGCAGCACGTCCATCGACAGCCGCGGCGCGTCGGCGATCTGGTAGAAGAACACCTTCCCGGCCGGCAGGGAGGCGATGTCCGAGGGGTCGTCCCCGCGCGAGAGCACGTGGAAGGAGTCCAGGCAGTTGCCCAGCGCCGGGTGGTCGGCCGCGCTGACCAGGCGGGCGGCGTGCCGGTAGTCGGACACGTGCGCGCCCCACGCCAGCGCCTCGTAGGCCAGGCGCACCCCGTGCGAGGCGGCCACCTCAGCGGCCGCGTGCAGCTGCGCGGCCAGCAGCCCGTCGTCGCGCACCGCGCCCGGGTGCACCGCCGAGCACACCAGGACCAGGTCGGTCCCCAGCTCCAGCGCCAGCTCGCACTTGCGGTGCAGCCGGTGCGCGTTGCGGGCCACGACCGCCGGGTCGACGTCGTCGACGTCCCGGAACGGCTGGAACAGCGAGACCGACAGCCCCAGGTCCTCCACCCGCCGGCGCAGCGCCGCCGGGCTCTCCGGGCTGGCCAGCAGGTCCGGCTCGAAGACCTCCACGGCGTCGAAGCCGGCCGCGGCCACCGCGCGTAGCTTCTCGTCCAGCGTGCCGGCCAGGCACACCGTGGCGATGGAGGCGCGCAGCTCGTGCGTGCCCCCCGGCCACGACGGCGCCACCCCCCGCGCCGACCCGTCCAGCACCGCCACCGCCGCGCCCGCGCCCCCCGCGCCCGCCGCCCTCCCCGCACCCGCCGTGCTCGTCGCGCTCACCGCTCCCTGCGACATGGTCCCCCCCAGGCTCCGTCCGGTCGGCGCCCAGACTGGCACGCCCGCCCGCGCCGCGGGGGCCGCCGGGGCCCGCACCCGCGCGCGTCCACCCGGACGGGGCAGCCGGGCACCGCTGCGCGCGGGCTCGTAGGGTGCGACGGTGAGCCTGCCCGACCGCACCTTCGCCGCCGTCCTGCTCGACATGGACGGCACCCTCGTGGACTCCACGGCCGCCATCGCGCGCAGCTGGACCGCCTGGGCCCTGGAGCACGGGGTCACCGGCGAGGAGCTGGCGGCCGTGCGCGGCCACGGGCGCCCCGCCCCGGAGATCGTGCGCGACCTCGTCGGCGCCGAGCGCGCCGAGCTCGCCGCCGCGCGCATCGGAGAGCTGGAGGTGGCCGACGTCGCCGACGTCGTGCAGCTGCCCGGCGTGCCCGAGCTGCTGGCCGCCCTGCCCGCCGGCCGCTGGGCGGTGGTGACCTCCTGCGGCAGCGCGTTGGCCGACGCGCGCCGCGGCGCGGCCGGCCTGCCCGAGCCGCCGGCCCTGGTCACCTACGACGACGTCGCGCGCGGCAAGCCGGACCCGGAGTGCTTCCTGCTGGGCGCGCGCCGCCTGGGCGTGGACCCGGCCGACTGCCTGGTCGTCGAGGACGCCCCCGCCGGCCTGGCCGCCGCCCGCGCCGCCGGCTGCGCCACCCTCGCGGTGCGCACCACCCACCCCACCGGCCCGCTGGAGGCCGACGCCGTCGTGGCGCTGCTCAGCGACGTGCGCGCCCGCGCCGTGGACGGCGGCGTGCGCGTGGAGGTGCTGCGCGAGGACGCGCCGGCCGGGGCGGGCGGGGGAGTGCCCGGTGGCGTGCCCGGTGGCGTGCCCGGCGGCGTGTAACGCCCCGGCGCCGGGCGCCGATGACACCCCCGGACCCGGTCGCTGCCCGGACCCCCGAGCGGGCAGCGACCGGGTCCTCGCACGTGCGCGCCGGGTCGTCGGTGCTCGGCGGTAACCTCGGGGCATGCCCCCCGCCACGGCCGCGCAGCCCTCCCGCCCGTTCGGAGCGGTGCTCTCCGCGATGGTCACGCCCTTCACCGCCTCCGGCGCCGTGGACGTCGACGGCGCGGCGGCGCTGGCCGAGCGGCTGCTGGCGCAGGGGCACGACGGGCTCGTCGTCAGCGGCACGACGGGGGAGTCGCCGACCACCTCCGACGCCGAGAAGGACCGCCTGCTGCGCGCCGTCCTGGAGGCAGTGGGCGAGCGCGCGCACGTGCTGGCCGGCGTGGGCACCAACGACACCGCGCACAGCGTCGAGCTGGCGCAGGCCGCGGAGAAGGCCGGCGCCCACGGGCTGCTGGTCGTCACCCCCTACTACTCCAAGCCGCCGCAGGCGGCGCTGGCGCACCACTTCCGCGCCGTCGCGGACGCCACCGCCCTGCCGGTGATGCTCTACGACATCCCGGGCCGCTCGGGCGTGCCGATCGAGACCGAGACCCTGGTGCGCCTGGCCGAGCACGACCGCGTCGTGGCGGTCAAGGACGCCAAGGGCGACCTGTCGGCCACCTCCTGGGTCATGGCCCGCACCGACCTGGCCTACTACTCCGGCGAGGACGCGCTCAACCTCGCGCTGCTGGCGCACGGCGCCGCCGGCGTCGTCAGCGTCGTCGCCCACGTCGCCGGCGAGCGGTACGCGGCGATGGTGCGCGCCGTGGACGCCGGGGACCTGCCCGCCGCCCGCGCGCTGCACACCCGCCTGCTGCCCGCCGTGCGCGGGATCATGACGCGCACCCAGGGGGTCGTCGCCGTCAAGGCCGCCCTGGAGCTGACCGGCGCGCTGCCGCGCCGCGCGGTGCGCGCACCGCTGCTGGAGGCCACCGGCGAGGAGGTCGCCGCGATCGCCGCGGACCTCGCCGCCGCCGGGCTGCTGCCCGGCCCCGAGGACGCCTGGTCCACCCACCCCACGGTCGCGACCGCCCCGGTCGCAGGAGGAGCCGCATGAGCCACCCCCACCCCGAGCTGTCCGCCCCGCCGCCGCTGCCCGACGGCGCCCTGCGCGTCGTCGGCCTCGGCGGGCTGGGCGAGGTCGGGCGCAACATGACGGTGTTCGAGCACCGCGGCAAGCTGCTGGTCGTCGACTGCGGCGTGCTCTTCCCCGAGGAGCACCAGCCCGGCGTCGACCTCATCCTGCCGGACTTCAGCCACATCGCCGACCGCCTCGACGACGTCGTCGCGCTCGTGCTCACCCACGGCCACGAGGACCACATCGGGGCCGTGCCGTACCTGCTGCGCCGGCGCCCGGACATCCCGCTCGTGGGCTCGCAGCTGACCCTCGCCCTGGTGGAGGCCAAGCTCAAGGAGCACCGCATCCGCCCCTACACGCTGGGCGTGAAGGAGGGGCAGACCGAGCAGCTGGGGCCGTTCTCCTGCGAGTTCGTCGCGGTGAACCACTCCATCCCCGACGCGCTGGCCGTGGCCGTCCGCACCGACGCCGGCCTGGTGCTGCACACCGGCGACTTCAAGATGGACCAGCTCCCGCTGGACGGGCGCATCACCGACCTCAACGCCTTCGCCCGCCTGGGCGACGAGGGCGTGGACCTGTTCTGCGTGGACTCCACCAACGCCGAGGTGCCCGGGTTCACCGCCCCCGAGCGCGACATCGGCCCGGTGCTGGAGCAGCTCTTCGGCCGGGCCGAGCGGCGCATCGTCGTGGCGTCGTTCTCCAGCCACGTGCACCGCGTGCAGCAGGTGCTCAACGCCGCCGACGCCCACGGGCGGCGGGTGGCGTTCGTGGGCCGCTCGATGGTGCGCAACATGGGCATCGCCGCCGACCTGGGCTACCTGCACGTGCCCCCGGGCGTGCTCATCGACCTCAAGCAGGTCGACGACCTGCCCGACGACCGCGTGGTCCTCATGTGCACCGGCTCTCAGGGCGAGCCCATGGCGGCGCTCTCGCGCATGGCCAACCGCGACCACCGCATCTCCATCAGCGCCGGCGACACCATCGTCATGGCCAGCTCGCTCATCCCGGGCAACGAGAACGCCGTCTTCCGCGTCATCAACGGCCTGACCCGCCTGGGCGCCACGGTCGTGCACCAGCAGAGCGCGAAGATCCACGTCTCCGGCCACGCCAGTGCCGGCGAGCTGCTCTACTGCTACAACATCCTCAAGCCGCGCAACGTCATGCCGGTGCACGGCGAGTACCGCCACCTCGTCGCCAACGCCGAGCTGGCGGTCAGGACGGGCGTGCCGCGCGAGCGCGTCGTCATCGCCGAGGACGGCGTCGTCGTCGACCTCGTCGAGGGGCGCGCCAGCATCACCGGCGCGGTGCCGGTGGGCTACGTCTACGTCGACGGCTCCAGCGTCGGGGAGATCACCGAGGCCGACCTGAAGGACCGCCGCATCCTCGGCGAGGAGGGCTTCATCTCCATCTTCGTCGCCGTGGACTCCGTGACCGGCAAGGTCGTCTCCGGCCCGGAGTTCAACGCGCGCGGCTTCATCGGCGACGGCGACGACCGCTTCGCCGGGATCCGCTCGAAGGTGGAGGCGGCGCTCAACGAGGCCTCCACCGGGCCCGTCGACACCCACCAGCTGCAGCAGATCGTGCGGCGCACCGTGGGCTCCTGGGTCAGCCAGAAGCACCGCCGCCGCCCCATGATCGTCCCGGTGGTCGTCACCGCCTGAGGGCGCACCGCCCCGGCGACGGCCGGCCCGCGACCCCGCGTCGCGCGCCGGCCGTCGCGCTCACGGGGTCGTGGCCGGCCCCGTCGCCGGTCCCGTCACCAGCCCCAGCCGCGCCGGGAGCCCAGCTCGCGCACGGCCCCCTCCAGCGCCGCCGCCACGCGCGCCCGGTCGGTGTCGCCGTGGCCCAGGCGCAGCCGGGTGACGACGTCGCGCCCCTCGCTCAGCAGCCCGCCGCGCCGGTCCGCCTCCAGCACCACGTCCACGCCCCGCGCGTCGGTGAGGAAGGTGACCTCCAGCTCGTTCACGCGCCGGGTGCCGGGCGGCGGGGCGAACTCCAGCTCCTGGTAGAAGGGCAGGTCGGAGCCGCGCACGCGGCCCTTCTCCACGTCGGCGTGCGTGAAGCGCCAGCCCAGCGAGCCCAGGGCGTCCACCACGGCCTGCTGCACCGGCAGCGGCACCACGGTCAGCGCGTCGAGGTTCCCGGGGTCCACCGCCCCGGCGATCACCAGCTTCGTCACCACCCCGACGTGCACGCCGCGCAGGCGCCAGCCGCCGATCGCCGTCACCGGCGTCTGCCAGGGCAGCAGCAGGGAGAACGGCAGCTCGGTGCGCTCGCCCGGCGCGGTGGTGAAACCCGCGCCCACGCGCGCCCGCGCGAAGACGACGTCCTCGCGCCACTCGGAGTCGCCGCTCTCCACCTCCACCCGGGCCTGCAGCGCCACGACGACCTCCTCGACGTCCTGCGCCACCGACCCGCCGACCACGACGACGCGCCCGCCCACCGGGCCGCCCGGCTGGGCCACGTCGCGCTCGAGCTGCGTGTCCACCGACGCCGCGCCCGCGCCGAAGCGCGCCGCGAGGTTGCGCAAGCCCATCTCGTCCCCCGTCCCCGGGCCGCCGGCCGGCCCCCACCGTGGTCGACGGGCGGGGCCGGTGCGGCGTTCCCGGCGCGCGCCCGGCGGGCGGGTGCGGCACGGTGGGGCCATGAGCGTGCGACCCGCCACCGTGGACATCTCCCTCGTGCGTCCGGAGGACCGTGAGCGTTCCGCCGACCTGCTGGAGCGGCTGCGCGAGTCGCTGCCGGACCTGGCCACCACCGCCGACCCGGCGGGCCCGGTGACCCGCGCCGACGACGGCTCCGGCTTCACCGCCCACCTGCACGTCACCGCCGGGGACGACGCCGAGACCGAGCGGGTGGCGCGCGCGGAGGTCGTCGAGGCGCTGGGCCGGCTGGGTTTCGACGACACCGACTACACGGTCGACGTCGTCGTCTGAGGGCGCGCCGTCCCGCGCGCCCGGCCCGCCGTGCGGCCGGGCCCGCGGGACGGCGGCTCAGCCCTGCTCGCGGGCTCGGCGCGTGGCGCGGTCGTTGGCCCTCTGGATCGCGGAGACCAGCTCGTCCTTGCTCATCGAGGAGCGGCCGGGCACGTCCAGCCGCTTCGCGACGTCCATGAGGTGCTCCTTGGTCGCGTTGGCGTCCACCCCGCCGGCGGTGGGCCGGTCGGTGTCGCGCCCGCCCTCGGCCTGCGCGTCGGAGGGACCCTTGCGGCCCTTGGGCTCCCAGTGGTCGCCGACCTTCTCGTGGGTGTGCTTCAACGCCGCGAACGCCGTCCGGTGCGCGCGCTCGCCGTCGCCGTACTCCTCCTCGGCGTGCTCGAGCGTCTTCGCGTAGGTGCGCTGCGCCTTCTCGTCCGAGCGCGCGATCGTGCTCGGCAGGTCGCCGGGGTCGGGCGTCCCCGACGTCCCCTCCTCCTCAGCCATGCGGGAGGCTTACCCGCGGCGGGGCGCGCCGAACCGCGCCGCCGCCGAGGACGCCGTTGCCGAGGACGCCGCCGCCGAGGAGGCCGCACGTGGAGCGCACCCCGATCGACGTGACCGTCCCCCTCGTGCCCGGCCGCGTGCCGCTGTACCCGGGGGACACCGAGCTGGTCGTCGAGCGCCACCAGACGTTGGCGGGTCAGGGCGCGAACGTCTCCCGGCTGTCGTGCTCGGCGCACTGCGGCACCCACGTCGACGCCCCCGTGCACTTCCTGCCCGGCGCCGGCGGCATCGAGGCGGTGCCGCTGGAGGTGCTCACCGGCCCCTGCGAGGTCGTCGACGCCACCGGTCCCGAGGGGCACCTGGACGCCGCCGCGGTGCGTGCCCTGGAGTTCGCCGAGGGCACCGGGCGGGTGCTGCTGCGCACCCGCGGCGGCGCCCTGTGGGACGGCCCGGTCTTCAGCGAGGACTTCCCGGCGCTGACCGGCGACGGCGCGGCCGCGCTCGTCGCGCGCGGGGTGCGGCTCGTCGGCATCGACTACCTGTCCATCGCGCCGTTCGACGACCCCGCCCCAGCCCACGAGGAGCTGCTGCGGGCGGGGGTCGTGGTCGTCGAGGCGCTGGACCTGCGCCGCGTCGCCCCGGGGCGCTACGGGTTCACGTGCCTGCCGCTGCTGCTGCCCGGCGCCGACGGCGCCCCGGCCCGCGCGTTCCTCGTGCCCGCCTGAGGGTGCCCGCCCGGGGGTCCCGCGACGGCGGCGAGCCCCGCACCGTGGACGGTGCGGGGCTCGCGCGCGCAGCCGGGCCGTCGGGGCCCGGGGAGGTCAGCCGCGGGGCCAGCCGCCGGGCCGGCCACCGCGGTGCCCCGGCGCGGTGCGGATCGCCACCGCGGCCTCGAGCGCGGTGCCGTCCACCGTGGAGCCGGTGACCAGCAGCCGCGTGCCGCCGAGCGCCACGCCGGTCAGCCGGACGCGGACGGCGCAGTCGAGGTCCGCCACGCCGTCGGCGTCGGCGTCCCGGCCGGCCCTGCACCCGGCCACGGAGTCCTCGGTGCCCTCGACGCCCACGCGCAGGGTGTCCACGTCGACGTCCCGGACCGGGTCGAACCCGCTCTGGGACAGCAGGGTGACCTCCACGGTGCCCCTGCTCCGGGGGTCGACGACCCCGCGGGAGGTCGCCTCGACCGTCACCGGCACGACGATCAGGCCCTCCGGGAGCGGGGTGGCCCCCAGCACCTCGGCGCCGCCCAGGACGACGACCACGAGGCGGGCGCCGGGCTCGACGTCGCCCTCGTCGACCCGCAGCATCGCGCGGCCGCCGGCGAAGGTCGCCGTCGCCACCGTGTCGCCGTCGCTGAGCAGGACCGCCCGGCGACCGTCCGGCACGTCCGCCGCGACGGGCAGCTCGTGGTGCACGCCCGATCCGTCGACCACGCGGTCGGCGGCACCGGGCTCGATGCCGACGCCGAGGCTGTCGGTCTCCTCGAACGTCCGGTCCACCACGTTCTCGTACAGCCTGACGCGGCTGGCGTCGGCGTACTCGGCCAGGTCGCCTCGGCCGCCCTCCGCGACGAAGCCGGCGCTGGAGCCGTGCAGCGCGTACGTCTCGTCGGTGTCGGCGCTGTGCGTGAACAGCGTCGTCCCGCCGTCCTCGTCCAGCCCGGTGTCGAACCACACCGCGCGGTCGAGGTTGGCGTCCCCGACCAGCCTGTCCGAGACGAGCGCGTCGGTGTTCACGCGGTCGGGGTGCTCCGCGCGGTGGACGGTGAAGGGTTGGATCAGGCCGCCGTGGACCAGGCTCGTCATGGTGAAGCCCGTGTACCCGTTCGCCTCCGTGTAGCGGCCCGGGTCGCTGCTCTCGGCCTCGCTGAACAACCACCGCATGTTGTCCTGCACCGGCTCCGGCTCGACGACCGCGTCACCCTCGACGACGACGGGGGTGCCGTAGTAGCCCTGCCGCGCCTCGCTGACGCCCTCGCCCGCCGGCACGGGGTTCAGGCCCTCGTGGGTCAGCGCTCGGCCGGTGTCGTCGCCGGCCACGACGAGGTACGTCGTGTCGTCCTCGATGGAGCCCGCCGCTCGCCAGGTGCTCTGGGGCCGGTCGAGGTCGGTGACCCTGGCGTCGGTGAGCGGTGCCCAGTCCTGGTCCCACACGTGCTTGCGCACCGTCGTCCCCGCCAGGTCGCCCTGGGCGATCGGCTCGTCGGTGCTGACGGTGTAGCGGGCGCTGCCGTGCTTCGGGGGAGCGGGGTGGTCCGCGCTGGTCGTGGAGGCGGGACGGCCGTCGTGCAGGAACTCCTGGAACAGCGTCAGGTCGCTGCGGCCGTCGCTGAACCGCACGTCGACCGTGGAGCGGTAGCCGGTGTCGGGGTGGTTGACGTCCTGCTCCCACTCGGCCTGCATGTGCCCGAAGTTGATCGTGTACGTCGAGGTGTTGGCCGGCTCGTCCTCCCACGCCGCCGTCACCGTCGCGACGCACGGGTCGCCCGGGCCCACGGCGCAGCCCGGCGAGTCGAGCGAGACCTCGACGTCGAGCTCGTCGCCGTGGTCGTGGGCGACGTCCTCGACGGAGAAGTCCACGGTCGAGACGTCGTCGGGGACGTGGACGTCGTGCTCCGTGCGCTGGGGGTCGAGGTCGAAGACCTCACCGCCGTACGTGAAGGACGTGAGCTCGGGGGCCTCGTGCTCGAAGCCGAGCCAGCCCTCGGGGTCGGCCACGGCGCGGTAGGCCGGCTTCTCGACCCACGTGTCGCCGTCCCTGGAGAACGGCAGCGGGAAGTAGTTCGAGCGCCAGCTCTCGGTGTCGCTCGTCCCCCAGAAGGACACGCGCGCGATGTGGTCCGAGTACTTCTTCAGGAGCACGAAGAGCTCGGCGTACTTGTCCGCCTGCACCTGCAGCTGCTCGGCGGTGGGGGGCACGGTGGTCCCCGTGTCCTGCGTGCCCGTGATGCTCATGTCGAGCTCGGTGAGCGAGACCTCCACGCCCGTCGCGATGTAGGTCTGCAGCGTCCGCTCGAGGTTGTCGAGGTCGAGCCTGGTGTTGTAGTGCGCCTGGATGCCGATCCCCTGGATCAGCTCCTGCTCGTCCTCGGGGTGCTCCCGGGCGTACCTCTCGTTGAGCTCCGTCACCATGCTGGCGATGGCGATCGCCTTGTTCGGCAGCTCCAGGTCGTTGAAGTCGTTGTAGTACAGGGTCGCGTCCGGGTCGGCCTGGCGCGCGAAGAGGAAGGAGTCGTAGACGTAGTCCCACGGGTTCCCGCCCTTGGCGTAGGCACCGGCCCACGCGGCGGCCCGGTACTTCGGCTGCTCCACGGAGCGCAGGGCGTTGCGCCAGTCCGTGGGGTTCTCCGGGTTGTCCCGCATGGCCTCGTTGACGACGTCCCAGGCGTCCAGCGCGTTCGGGCCCTCGCCGTACCGCCCGGCGATCGTCTGGATGTACCGCTGGAGCTGGGAGCGGGCCTCGTCGTGGTCCCAGTGGATGATCATGTCGGAGGTCAGGGTGTTCCGGTCGGCGGACCTGGCCGGCCAGTACCGCGACTGGTTGTGCCACGCCAGCGCGTGCCCGATCGTGTAGAGGCCGGCCTCCTTCGCCCGCGCCACGACGGCGTCCGCGTTCGCCAGCCCGGTGGGGTCGGCCGCCGGCCGGCCCGTCGCGGGGTCCCCGCTCCAGATGCTGTCGGGCTTCAGGGCGTTCTCCGGCGTGACGGCGTTGTAGTGCTGGAGCACGTGCGCCCACTTCGCACCGCCGTTCGCCGTCCAGTCGCCGGGGCTGATGGTGGTGCCGACGAGGAAGTGGTCCTCGTAGACGTCCTTGAGGCCGGGGCCCTGGGGCGCTCCGGTGGCGGCGCTGGCGACCGGTGGCGCACCGGCGAGAGCCGCGGCCGCCAGGGCCGTGGTCGCCAGCGCCGACAGGCGGGCGTGGATCGCCTTCACTCGGGGGTCCTCTCGTCGTTCGGGACGCTCTCGGGGTCCTGCGAACCGTTCAGCGGTGAGCGGCTCGGCGGTCGCGGACCCCGCGGCGGTGGCTCGTGCGGGGGCGAGTCAGCCCTTGTGTGACACGTCGTCACTGACCGTGCCCACGGCGCGAGCTTGCCAGACGTCGCAGCACCGCACCAGGGAGGTCGTCAGGGACCTGCCGCGTCCCCCGCCGACGAACGGGGGCGCCGCCCCGCGGCGGCCGCCCCCACCGGCCGCTGCGGGGCGACGCCCCCGTCGGTCACCCCCCGTCCGGGGTGGCGGTCAGCCGCCCGACAGCAGCCTGTCGATCTGCTGGTCGAACGTCAGCACCGACAGGGTGCCGAACAGCAGCACCGCCCACACCAGCACCGCGATGCGCACCCCGCGCGGGCGCAGGGCGGCGGGCAGCACCCGCCGGTTGAGCATGAGCAGCAGACCGGAGTAGATGAACATCATGAACCCGCCGACGACGGCGGAGATGACCAGCAGCACCAGCGGCGCGGTCAGCCCGGCCAGCAGCACGATGCAGCCGAAGAGCACCAGGCCCCACACCAGGACGAAGTAGACCTTGCTCTCCGGGGTGCGCTTGAGGTAGCTGACCCGGACCACGTCCGCGCCCAGGCGGCTGGTGTAGTCCACGATGCCCAGCGCCGCGGCGAACAGCGAGATCACGCCCACCACCCAGAAGAGGGTGCCGAACCAGTCGCCGACGGCCTCCTTGAGCACCTCGCCCTCGACCTGCACGAAGGAGATGTCGTTCGTCACGTCCGGGTTGCCGAACACCGTCGCGTAGGCGAGCAGCGAGGTGAACGTGATGGTGATGAACGTGATGAGCACGAACGTCACGAGCTGCTCGATGTTCGCCACGCGCCACCAGCGCCGCCAGTGCGCCATGTTCTGCTCGGTCGGCTCGAAGGCGTACCCGGTGCTGGGGGCGGCCTCCGGCTTGCCGGTGACGGGGCTGACGATGCGCGGCACGTACGCGCCCATGCCGAAGCCCTTGTCGCGGATCCAGTTGCTCTGGCAGAGGTTCTGCCCGCCGCCGGCACCGGCGAACGCCAGCGCCCCGGTCAGCAGGGCGTAGCCCAGCTCCGAGGGCACGGTGGCCCGGGTGACGATGTCCGGCACGTCGCCCCACGCCCCGGCGTCGATGGCGAAGGTCGCGCCGACGACGACGAGGGCCAGCACGGCGACCACCTTGAAGGTCTCCACGCGCTCCAGGGCCGTGTACACCACCGGCGCCAGGGTCAGGATCGCCCCGATGGCCAGCAGCATGACGATGGCGATGGGGGTCACGCTGCCGCCGACGAGGTACGTCAGCAGCGTCGCCGAGCTGGTCACCCACCCCGGCCACAGGTTGGCGAAGTAGGCCAGGAGCGCCAGCACCAGGCCCCAGTGCTTCCAGAACCGGCTGAAACCGGTCAGCGCCGTCTCGCCCGTGGCCAGGGTGTAGCGCTCGATCTCCATGTTGATGAAGAACTGCGTCGCCAGGCCGACCAGCGCGGCCCAGACGAACACCAGCCCCACCTGCGAGGCGATGTACGGGTAGAGGATGAACTCCCCGCTGGCCAGGCCCACCCCGGCGGCCACCACGCCCGGGCCGAGCACCGGCAGCAGCCGCGGCGGCCCGGGGGGCAGGTCGCGCAGCTGCGGGCTCGGCAGGTTCTTGGTGGGGAAACGCTGCAGCACGGTGCTGCGCGTGTCGTGGTCCTCGGACATGCCGGCCTCCTCGACGGTGTCTGCGCCGGTGATCGTGTCACCGTGCCTGCACGCCCTGCAAGCACCGCCGCGGGCGCGGCGCGGGGCGGTGCGCGCCCGCTCAGCGCCGGGCGGGTTCCGGGTCCACCATCGCCGCCGCGCCGCGCGCGGCGCCGGAGAGGACCCCCTCCAGCGGCCCGCGCCCCAGCGCCGCCCGCCACGCGCCGGCCAGCAGCACCCCGACCAGCACGTGCAGCGCCCACAGCCCGGCGGTGTCGCCCGGCCGCGCCGCCAGCGCCAGCACGTGCCCGGTGTAGACCGACAGCGGCATCGAGCCGAACGCCGCCAGCGGGGCCAGGAACCGCGTCGCCGCCGCCGGCAGCAGCAGCGCGGCGCCCAGCACCAGCAGCGCCGTGCCCGAGGTGTGCAGCAGGTCCAGCGGGGTGCCCGAGTGCGGTTCGGCCACCGCCAGGAACCACGGCGAGCTCGTGGGCACCGTCCCGTGGAAGGTCCACGCCGGCGTGCCCGGTGCCGCGCCCAGCGCCGCCAGCCGCGCCAGCCCGCCGCCCGGCCCCAGCAGCAGCGCGCTGGCCAGCCACGCCCCGGCCGCCAGCACCAGGCCGGTGCCCAGCAGCCGCAGCGCCGCGCGCGCGCCGCCCAGCCCCGCGCGCGCCACCGCCAGGCCCAGCAGCAGGTACCCCGTCCAGCCCAGCACGGGGTAGTAGCCCGTCAGCAGCAGCGTGCGCAGCAGCTCCACCGGCGCCAGCAGGTCCAGCAGGGTCGGCTGGCGGTAGGTGGGCGCCAGCTCCAGCGCGGCGCGCAGCCACGCCCCCAGCAGGGGGCCGGCCACCAGCCACGCCCCCGCCAGCACCGCCAGGCGCCGCGCGGGCCACCACAGCACCGGCAGCACGAGCACGAACGCCAGCCCGTAGTACGGCAGGATGATCGCGATGCGGCTGCCGGCGCTCACCAGCACCAGGCCCAGCAGCGCCACCAGCAGCCCGCGCACGGCGATCCCCGTGCGCGCCGCCGCCCGGGCCTGCCCGCTCGGCGCGGTGCGCCGGGTCGCCAGGCCCAGCGAGACCCCGGCGAGCACCCCGAACAGGCCCGAGGCGCGCCCGTCGGCCAGGTCGTACAGCACCCCGGCGGCCCCGACCGCGGTGGCCGGCAGCACGTGCACGGCCATCATCCCGGCGATGGCCACGGCCCGCGCCAGGTCCACCCCCACCACGCGCCCGGACCGCTGCGGTGCGGGCGGGACGGGCGGGAGGGGAGCCGGCGGCGGGGGAGGGGAGGAGGGCGCCACGGAGCCAGTCTGGACGCCCCGCCGGCGGGCGCGCGCCGGGGTGCGGGCGCGCCGCCCGGCCGCGCGGGCCGCGCCTGGGTACGGTGAGGCGCATGGCTCCCCGCACCGACGCACGCTCCACCGCGCCGGACAGGGGGGGCAGGGGCAGCGGGGGCCGCGCGCCCGCGCCCCGCACGGCGTCCGCGCGCACCCCCCAGGGAAGGGGATCGACGGTGGCCAAGACCGGGACCGCCAGGACGTCCGGCCGGGCCCCCGCCGCGGGGGCCGGTGCGCGCGCCCGCTCGGGCAGCCGCCCCGCTCCCGCGCGCACCCCGGCCCGGCGCGCCGCGCCCGCCCGCCCGGTGCGCACCGGCCCCAGCTGGCCCGTGCGCGCCGTCTCGGCCACCTGGAGCGGCCTGGCGCACGTCGTGGGCGGCGCGGTGCGCCGCGTGGGCACCGGTGCGCGCGACCTCGACCCGGAGCTGCGCCGCGACGGCGCGGGCCTGGCCCTGCTCGGGCTCGCCCTGGTCGTCGCCGCGCGCGAGTGGTGGGGCCTGCCCGGCCGCGCCGGCGCGGTGATCCACACGGTCGCCGCCGGCACCTTCGGCGAGGTCGTCCTGGCCCTGCCGCTGGTGCTGCTGGGCCTGTCCGTGCACCTGCTGCGCCACCCGGACCGCACCCGCACCACCACCCGCGCGGTGGTCGGCACCGGGGCGCTGACGCTGTCCGCGGCGGGCCTGGTGCACCTGGCCGCCGACGCGCCCTCGCCCACCGGGCCGGGCGGCGCCGCCGTCGTCACCGACGCGGGCGGGATGGTCGGCTTCCTCGTCGCCGGGCCGCTGACCAGCGCCCTGACCGGCTGGGTGGTCGTGCCGCTGCTGCTGCTGCTGGGCTTCTTCGGCCTGCTCGTGCTCACCGCCACCCCCGTGCACGCCATCCCCGCGCGCCTGCGCGAGGGCTACGAGCGCCTGACGCACCACCCGCACGTCCCCGGCGGCGCGGCCGGCGGCGGGCGCGGCGCGGACCTGCCCGCCTCCGCGCTGGCCAGGGCCCGCGCGGCCGCCGCCCGCCCCCAGCCCGGGGCCGCGCCGGTCGAGGAGCCGCGCAAGCGCCGCCGCGGCCGCGCCGGCGCGGCCCGCCCGGGCGACGAGGCGTTCGAGCAGGCCGTCACCACCGACGGGGCGCCCGCGCCCGCCGCGGCGCCCGCCGGCGGCGCGACCGGCCCGCGCCCGGGCGAGCGCCGCCCGGTGCCCGCCGGGGCCGCCGACACCACTGGTGCGGGTGGCGCCGGTGCGGGTGGCGGTGCCGCGGCCCGTGCCGCGGGCGCCCCGCCCGCCGTGGACGCGGGGGACGCCGGGGACGCCGGGGACGCCGCCGCCGTGCCGGCCGCCGGGCCCCGGGACCTGCCCGCGCCGCCGCACACCCCGATGCCGCCGCGCGTGGAGCAGCTCGCGCTGGCCGGGGACGTGACGTACGCGCTGCCCGAGGCGTCCAGCCTGAGCCCGGGCACCCCGCCGAAGGAGCGCAGCGCCGCCAACGACCGCGTCGTCGAGGCGCTGTCGGGGGTGCTGGAGCAGTTCGACATCGACGCGCGCGTCACCGGCTTCTCCCGCGGCCCGACGGTCACCCGCTACGAGGTGGAGCTCGGCGCCGGCACGAAGGTCGAGCGGGTCACCCAGCTGTCGAAGAACATCGCCTACGCGGTGGCCAGCGCGGACGTGCGCATCCTCTCGCCCATCCCCGGCAAGTCCGCGATCGGCATCGAGATCCCGAACACCGACCGCGAGACCGTCTCGCTGGGCGACGTGCTGCGCAGCCAGGTCGCCACCCGCACCGAGCACCCGATGGTCATGGGCGTGGGCAAGGACGTCGAGGGCGGCTTCGTCATCGCCAACCTGGCGAAGATGCCGCACCTGCTGGTGGCCGGGGCCACCGGCGCGGGCAAGTCCAGCTTCGTCAACTCCATGATCACTTCGATCCTCATGCGCGCCACGCCCGACGAGGTGCGCATGGTGCTCGTGGACCCCAAGCGCGTGGAGCTGACGGTCTACGAGGGCATCCCGCACCTCATCACGCCGATCATCACCAACCCCAAGAAGGCCGCCGAGGCCCTGGAGTGGGTCGTGCGCGAGATGGACCTGCGCTACGACGACCTCGCCGCCTTCGGCTACAAGCACATCGACGACTTCAACGCCGCGGTGCGCGCGGGCCGGGTCCACCCGCCGGAGGGCTCGCAGCGCGTGCTGCAGCCCTACCCGTACCTGCTGGTCATCGTCGACGAGCTGGCCGACCTCATGATGGTCGCCCCCCGCGACGTGGAGGCGTCCATCCAGCGCATCACCCAGCTGGCGCGCGCGGCCGGCATCCACCTGGTGCTGGCCACCCAGCGGCCCTCGGTGGACGTGGTCACCGGCCTCATCAAGGCCAACGTGCCCAGCCGGCTGGCCTTCGCCACCTCCTCGCTGGCCGACTCGCGCGTCGTGCTGGACCAGCCGGGCGCGGAGAAGCTCGTCGGGCAGGGCGATGCGCTGTTCCTGCCGATGGGCGCCTCCAAGCCCATGCGCGTGCAGGGCGCGTGGGTGACCGAGAGCGAGATCGAGGCCGTCGTCTCGCACGTGAAGTCGCAGCTGGCGCCGGCCTACCGCGACGACGTCGTGGCCCCGGCGCAGAAGAAGCAGGTCGACGAGGAGGTCGGCGACGACCTCGAGGTGCTGCTGCAGGCGACCGAGCTGGTGGTCACCACGCAGTTCGGCTCCACCTCGATGCTGCAGCGCAAGCTGCGCGTCGGCTTCGCCAAGGCCGGGCGCCTGATGGACCTGCTGGAGTCACGCGGCGTGGTCGGCCCCAGCGAGGGCTCGAAGGCGCGCGACGTGCTCGTGCGGCCGGAGGACCTGCCGGGCACGCTGGCCCTGCTGCGCGGCGAGGAGCCCCCCAGGGCGCTCGAGCCCGGCGCGGCGGGCGAGCCGGAGGAGGTCGAGGCCGACGGCTCCGAGGACGCCTGGGAGCTGACCCAGCGCTGACCCAGCGCTGACCCAGCGCTGATCCGGTCCCGACCCGGCGCTGACCCGGTGCCGGGGCCGGCTCCGGCGGGTGGCGCCGGTGCCCCGGCGCGCCCGCCCCGCGGGGGGCGGGGCGCCGTCCCACCACACCGCGTCACGACTCGATGCGCTTTGCGTCGCACAGTGGTAACTCTCCGTGTAACTTGAGCGCATGGACTCGCCGCGCCCCCACGAGCCCGCCCGGGACCTCGACCTGCTCGTGTGGGACGCGCCGAACATCGACATGACCCTCTCCGCGATCCTCGGCTCGCGCCCGGCCTCCTCCGACCGGCCCCGCTTCGACGCCATCGCCCGCTGGTTCCTGGCCGAGGCCGGCGACCACGAGGTCGAGGGGTGCGTGTTCACCAACGTCCAGCCTGCCGCGGCCGTCTCGCTGCGCGGCTGGATCGAGGCGCTGCGCAGCTTCGGCTACGCCGTCTTCGCCCGCCCGAAGCTGCAGCCCGAGGACGACGTCGACGACGCGATGCTGCACCACATCGCCGAGCGCGCCGCCACCTACCGCCTGCGCCGCCTCGTCGTCGCCAGCGGCGACGGGCGCAACTTCCTGGCCCCCCTGGAGGAGCTGCGCCGCGCCGGGGTGCGCTGCGTGGTCCTCTCCTTCGCCGAGGTCGCCGGGTACGCCCAGGAGTCCCCGCACATCGAGTTCGTCGACCTCGAGGACGTGCCCGGCGCCTTCCAGGTCTCCCTCGGGCGCACCCGCCTGACGGCCCTGCCCCCCGAGGGCGGCTGGTTCCGCCCCACCCGGCCCATGCGCGCGCTGCTGGACGAGCAGCACCCGGCCCCCGCGCCGGTCGGGCCGGCGCTCGCCACGGCCCCCGCGCCCGCTCCCGGCCCCGCGCCGAGCGGGCCGGAGGCTGCGGTGCAGGCGGGCGCGGTGCAGGCGGGCGCGGTGCAGGCGGGCGCGGTGCCCCTCGCGCCGGCGGTGCCGCCGGCCCCCGCGTCCCTGGACGTCACCGGTCCTCGCGCCGCCCACGCGGCGGGGGGCGACGGGCGGGTGCCCCACCCGGGCCCGCCGCGCACCCGCGCGCTCTGACGCCGCCCCCGCGCGCGCCGCCGGCCCGCGCGCGACTGCGTACCCTGAGGGGGTGCCAGGCACCTCCGCGCAACGACGCTCCGTCGCCCTCGTCACCCTCGGCTGCGCCCGCAACGACGTGGACTCCGAGGAACTGGCGGGCCGGCTCGCCGACGCCGGGTGGGACCTCGTCGACGACCCCGACGGCGCCGACGTGGCCGTCGTCAACACGTGCGGCTTCGTCGAGCAGGCCAAGAAGGACTCCATCGACACGGTCCTGGCGGCCGCGGACCTGAAGGAGTCCGGTCGCACCCGGGCCGTCGTGGCCGTCGGGTGCCTGGCCGAGCGCTACGGCCGCGACCTCGCCGAGTCGCTGCCCGAGGCCGACGCGGTGCTCGGCTTCGACTCCTACGCGGACCTCTCCGGCCACCTCGAGGCGGTGCTGCACGGCGAGCGCCCGCGCTCGCACGTGCCGCGCGACCGGCGCACCCTGCTGCCCCTGGCGCCGGCCGAGCGGCAGGCCGCGCGCGCCGCCGCCGCGCCGGTCGTGCTGCCGGACCTGCCCGCCGGGCTGGCCCCGGCCAGCGGCCCGCGCGTGGTGCGCCGGCGCCTGGGCTCGGGCCCGTGGGCGCCGGTGAAGATCGCCGCCGGCTGCGACCGGCGCTGCACGTTCTGCGCCATCCCCGCCTTCCGCGGCTCCTTCGTCTCCCGCCCCGCCGACGAGGTCCTCGCCGAGGCGCGCTGGCTGGCGGGGCAGGGCGTGAAGGAGGTGTTCCTCGTCAGCGAGAACACCACCAGCTACGGCAAGGACCTCGGCGACCTGCGCGCCCTGGAGGCGCTGCTGCCGCGCGTGGCGGCCGTGGACGGGATCGAGCGCGTGCGGGTGTCCTACCTGCAGCCCGCCGAGGTGCGCCCGGGCCTGCTCGACGCCCTGACCTCCACCGCCGGCGTGGTGCCCTACTTCGACCTGTCCTTCCAGCACTCCTCCCCGGCCGTGCTGCGCCGCATGCGCCGCTTCGGTGGCACCGAGCCGTTCCTGGGGCTGCTGGAGCAGGTGCGCGAGCGCGCGCCGCTGGCCGGGATCCGCTCCAACGTCATCGTCGGCTTCCCCGGCGAGACGGAGGCCGACGTGGCGGAGCTGTGCTCCTTCTTGGAGCGCGCCCGCCTGGACGTCGTGGGCGTCTTCGGCTACTCCGACGAGGACGGCACCGAGGCCGCCGGCCTGGACGGGCACCTGCCCGCCGAGGTCGTCGCCGAGCGCGTCGAGCGCGTCGGGCGCCTGGTGGAGGAGCTCGTCGCCCAGCGCGCCGAAGAGCGCCTCGGCGAGGTCGTCGAGGTCCTCGTGGAGTCGGTGCTCGACGAGGACGGCGACCCGCACGTCGTCGGCCGCGCCGCGCACCAGGGCCCCGACGTCGACGGCGAGACCGAGCTGGACCTGCCGCCGGGCACCCGCGTCGCCGTCGGCGACCTGGTGCGCGCCCGCGTCACCGGCGTCTCCGGCGCCGACCTGCTGGCCGAGCCGCTGGTGGGTGCCGCCGCGCCGGTGCCGGCGTGAGCGAGCGCGCGCAGCGCTTCGAGTGGCGCACCGCGCACCGCCTGCACCTGCCGAACGCGCTGACGGTGCTGCGGCTGGTGTGCGTGCCGCTGCTGGTGTGGTTCATGGCCGAGGACGGCGGCCGGGACTGGCGCTGGCGGCTGGCCGCCAGCGGCGTGTTCGCCGCGGCCAGCATCACCGACCGCTACGACGGCCAGCTCGCGCGCCGCTGGGGCACCGTCAGCGACTTCGGCAAGGTCGCCGACCCGCTGGCCGACAAGGCGCTCATCGGCAGCGCCCTGGTGGTGCTCTCCCTGCAGGGGCGGGTGCCGTGGTGGATGACGGTCCTCGTGCTGGCCCGCGAGGTGCTCGTGACCGTGCTGCGCTTCCTCGTCATCCGCCGCGGCGTGATCATTCCCGCCGACCGCAGCGGCAAGGTCAAGACGGTCGTGCAGACGGCGGCCGTGGGCCTGTTCCTGCTGCCGCTGCCGGACTGGGCGCGCTGGCCCTGCCTGCTCGTGATGCTCGTCGCGGTGGTCCTCACCGTGACCAGCGCCCGCGGCTACCTGAGCGCCGGCGTGCGGCTGCTGCGCTCGTGAGCGCCCCCGCGGACGGCACCGGGTCCGTGCCCGGGGCCGTGCCCGGGCCCGCGGGCGCGGCGGCCGCCGTGGTGGCCGCGCTGCGCGCGGCCGGGCTGAGCGTGGCCACCGCCGAGTCCCTCACCGGCGGGCTGGTGTGCGCGACGCTGGTGGACGTGCCCGGCGCCTCGGCGGTGGTGCGTGGGGGGGTCGTGGCCTACGCCACCGAGCTGAAGGCCGCGCTGCTGGGCGTGGACGCCGCCCGGCTGGCCCGCAGCGGGCCGGTGGACGCCGAGGTGGCCCGCCAGATGGCCCGCGGCGCGCGCGAGCGCCTGGGCGCCGACGTGGGGCTGGCCACCACCGGGGTGGCCGGGCCCGGTCCGGCCGACGGGCACCCGGCCGGCACGGTCTTCGTCGCCGTGGCCGCCGACGCCCTGCCCGGCGGTGCCGCCGCCCGGCGCCTGGAGCTGGCCGGCGACCGCGCCGCGGTGCGCCGCGGCGCGGTCGAGGCGGTGCTGGCCGACCTCGCCGCGCTGCTGCACCCGTCGGGGTGACGCTCGTCGCTGCGGCGCCCGGGGCGGAACACCTGCAGCTCCCGGAGGGTTGAGCTGGACGTGCGCAACTCCGTTCCCGTCACGACCCCGACACGTTCCCCGGGGTACGGTGGTGGTTCCACCACGGGCAGCCACCGGGGAGCGCCGACCGCTCGACCGGCCCTCCGGAGCCTGCCCCCTCGTCTCCCCGAGGGAGGTCGTCGCATGGTCGTGCTCCGCAGGACGATCGGTGACGTGCTGCGCGACGAGCGCCGCGGTCAGCAGCGCACGCTGCGCGAGGTCTCCTCCACCGCCCGGGTGTCCCTGGGCTACCTCAGCGAGGTTGAGCGGGGCCAGAAGGAGGCCTCCAGCGAGCTGCTGGCGTCCATCTGCACCGCGCTGGACGTGCCGCTGTCGCAGGTGCTCGGCGAGGTGACCCGCCGCATCGCCGACGAGGAGGGCGGCCGGCGCCCCTACGCGGCCGAGGGCCTGGTGCCCACGCCCGGCTCGCCGCGCACCTCCCCCCAGGGCGCCGTCACCACCCCGCGCCTGCCCGTGGTCGAGCCGGTCGCCGAGCCCGTCCGGGCCGCGGCCGCCCCCCTGGTGGAGGCCCCGCTCGCCGAGGCCCCGGCCGGTGAGGACGTGGTGCAGCCGGTGGACCAGGCCGTCGACGACATCGTCGACGCCGCCCTGGAGGAGCTCGTCGCCGGTCGCGGCAGCGAGTTCTCCCTGGAGCTGGACGGCCTGCCCGACGACCTCGAGCTCGTCCTGCGCCGCCGGCTGCTGCCGGCCGCCTGAGCGACCCCCGACCCCTTCAGCGGCGCACCCGGCTCCCCGGGGGCGCCGCTGACGCGCGTGCGGGGCGCCGGCGCGCCGAGCCCAGCGGCGCCTGGGGGCGGCCGTCGTCGGTGGGCGCCGGGCCCGGCTGGCAGCGCGGGCAGTAGAAGGCGGTGCGCTCCTGCGGGGGCGCGCCCACCGGTGCCACCCGCACCGTCGTGCCGCAGCGCAGGCACGGCAGCCCGGAGCGGGCGTGCACGAAGTTCTCCCGGCCGCGGCGCAGGTCGCCGGTGGTGACCTGGCCGGTGCGGTCCTTGTTGGCGTCCAGCAGGCGGTGCACCAGCGCGACGAAGCGCGCCGGCGCGGGCAGCTCGCCCACCGCCGTCCAGGGGCTGACCCCGGCCAGGAAGCACGCCTCGGCCATGTAGAAGGTGCCCACCCCGGCCAGCACGCGCTGGTCGAGCAGCGCCTCGCCGAGGTGGCGCCGCGGCTGCGCCAGCAGGCGCCGCAGCGCCTCGTCCGCGTCCCAGCCGGGCCCGAGCAGGTCCGGGCCCAGGTGGCCGACCAGGTCGGCCTCCGCGGACGTGGGCACCAGGTCGAGCATGCCGAGCTTGTGACCCACGGCCGTCCACGCGCCGGTGGTCAGCACGGCGCGCACGCCGGAGGCCGAGCGCCGTCCGCGCCCGTCGGAGCCGGTGCGCTCGACGTACCAGGAACCCTCCATGCGCAGGTGGCTGTGCAGCGTCAACGGCGGCTCGCCGTCGTGCGCGGCCAGGCGCGCGAGCAGGTGCTTGCCGGCGCTGGCGACCTCCAGCACCCGCCGGCCGGACAGGTCCGCGGTGGCCAGGCTCGGCCAGCGCAGGTCGCAGCCGGTCAGCTCGCGCCCGGCCAGCGCCGCGTGCAGGCGCCGCGCGGTGCGCCAGACGACGTCACCCTCGGGCACGGGGCCCTCCGGCGCTGGCACCCCGGCGGGGATGCGCGGGCCTCACGAGCGGATCCGCAGGCCGCGCGGGGTGGCGTGGAAGCCGGCGGACTCCAGCGCCGCGCCCAGCGGCGAGGCCGCCGAGAGCACCTCGGCGCCGTCGGCGCGCTCGACGGTCAGCCTGCCCAGCGCCCCGTCGCGCACCGCCAGGGCCAGCGCGTCCGCGGCCGGCTGCAGCACGTCCGGGTCCTGGCTCCAGGACAGCACCGTGCGCCCGCCGCGCTCGACGTACAGGCCCAGCTCGCCGTCGACGAGCACGACGAGCGCGCCGGCCTTGCGCCCGGGCCGGTGCCCGCTGACCCCGGCGCTCGCCTCCGGGCGCTCGGGCCACGGCAGCGCCGCGCCGTAGGGGTTGGCCGGGTCGGTGGCGGCCAGCACCAGCGCCCCGGGGCGGGCCTCGGCGCGCTCCTCGCGCTGCTGGGAGGGGCTGTGCCCGCCCAGCGGCCGGGAGGTGTCGCGCAGGCGGTCCACCGCGCCGGAGCCGGCGAACTGCGAGGCCCCCAGTCCCTCCACGAAGTACCCGCGCCGGGCCCGCCCGGCCTCCTCGAAGGCGGCCAGCACCCGGTAGACCGCGGCGAAGCCGCCAGGCACCCGCTCGGCGCCGACCGCGCCGCGGGTGAGCACCCCGTGCCGGTCCAGCAGCACCTCGGCGCCGGCGTGGGCGCGCAGCGTGGCGTCGGTCTCCACCTGCGGCAGCAGCGACCAGCGGCCCGCGGCCGACGGCGGCCCGCCGCGCGAGGGCAGCTCGGCGCCGCGCAGGCCCGCACCGGGGCGGCGCGCGGCGCCGTAGCGCGCGTAGCGCGAGCGGGGCGCCGCGCGCTTGGTGCGGTGCGCGGCGCGCCCGCCGCCGAGGCGGTTGCGCAGCGGGGCGAGGGTGTCGTTGGTCAGCCGCCCGGCCCACAGCAGGTCCCACAGCGCGGTCGTCAGCGCCACGTCGTCGGGGGAGCAGACCGCGTCGGACAGCGCGCGCAGGAAGAACGCCCCACCGCCCTCCAGGGCGCCCAGCACCGCGCGGTGCAGCTCGGTGTCCACGACCACCTCGGACTCGGCCGGGTCCGGCAGCGTCAGCGGCGCCAGGTCCGCCGGGTGCAGCGAGACCCACCCGTCGTCGCCGGGCAGGCTGCCGTGCCCGGCCCAGACCACCTCGCCGGCGGCCGTGAGCTCGTCGAGCATCGCGGGGGAGTAGTCCTCCACCCGCGAGGCGAGCACGAGCGGCTCCAGCGCGCTGGCCGGCACCACCGCCCCGGCCAGCTGCTCCACGGCGCGCAGCACCCCGTCCACCCCGCGCAGGCGCGAGCGCAGCCCGGTGCCCACGCCCTGCCAGGCGGGCAGGAAGCGGGCCAGGTCGCGCGGGGAGACCGGTTCGACGTCGGCGCGCAGCGCCGCCAGCGAGCGGCGGCGCAGCACCCGTAGCACGTCCGCGTCGCACAGCTCCAGACCCGTGCCCCCCGGGCGCAGCTCGCCCTCCACCAGCCGCCCGCTGGCCTGCAGGCGGCGCAGCGCGTCGTGGGCCACCGCCCGGCCCACGCCGAAGCGCGCCGCCGCCTGCACCACGGTGAACGGGCCGCGGGTGCGCGCGTAGCGGCCCAGCAGCTCGCCCAGGGGGTCGGCGACCGGCTCGGTGAACGCCTCGGGCACGCCCACCGGCAGCGGGGTGCCCAGCCCGTCGCGCAGCCGGCCGGCGTCCTCGATCGCGGCCCAGTGCTCGGCGCCGGCGATGCGCACGCGGATCGCGCGGCGCGACTCCTCCAGCGAGACCAGCCAGCGCGCCACCTCGCCCTCGGGCACCGTGACCGGCTCCTCGTCGGGCGCGGAGCGGCCGCTGCGCGCGGCGACCTCCGCGGTGGTCAGCGGCCCCAGCACGCGCAGCAGGTCCGCGACGTCCTCGGCGTCGGCGCAGCGGCGCGTGGGCGCCAGCCGCTGCAGCTCGGCCTCGGTGCGCTCGACCGCCTCCGGGTCCAGCAGGTCGCGCAGCGCCGCGCCCTCGCCGCGGCCGAGCAGCTCCGCCAGCAGGCTGGGGTCCAGCGCCAGGGCCGCGGCGCGCCGCTCGGCCAGCGGGGAGTCGCCCTCGTAGAGGAACTGCGCCACGTAGCCGAACATCAGCCCGCGCGCGAACGGCGAGGGCTGCTGCGACTCCACCTCCACCACGCGCACCGAACGGGCGGCGAGGTCGCGCATGAGCTGCTCCAGGCCCGCGACGTCGAAGACGTCCGAGAGGCACTCGCGCACCGTCTCCAGCACGATCGGGAAGCTGGCGAAGCGGCTGGCCACCTGCAGCAGCGAGGCGGCGCGCTGGCGCTGCTGCCACAGCGGCTGGCGCCTGCCGGGCTGGCGGCGCGGCAGCAGCAGCGCGCGCGCGGCGCACTCGCGGAAGCGGGCCGCGAACAGCGCCGAGCCGCCGATCTCGGCGGTCACCAGCTCGGCGACCTCCTGCGCCTCCAGCGCGATGAGGTCGGCCACCTCCGGGGCCTGCCCCTCGGGCAGGTCCACCTCCGGCAGGCGCAGCACGATGCCGTCGTCGGCGGGCATGGCCTGCACGTCCACCCCGAAGCGCTCGCGCATGCGCGCGCCCAGCGCCAGCGCCCAGGGGGAGTGCACCTGGCCGCCGAAGGGGGAGTGCACGCACACGCGCCAGTCGCCCAGCTCGTCGCGGAAGCGCTCGACGACGATCGTGCGGTCGTCGGGCACGTGGCGGGTGGCCTCCTGCTGCTCGGCCAGGTAGGCCACGAGGTTGTCGGTGGCCCACTCGTCCATGCCCGAGGCCAGCACCCGCTCGCGCGCGGCCGCGCCGGTGTAGCCGCCGTCCAGGGACCCCAGCTCGCGCACGAACGCGCCCAGCGCCCGGCCCAGCTCCGCCGGGCGGCCCAGCGCCTCGCCGTGCCAGAACGGCAGCCGGCCCGGCTGGCCGGGCGCGGGCGTGACGAGGACCCGGTCGTGGGTGATGTCCTCCACCCGCCACGCCGAGGAGCCCAGCGTGATGACGTCGCCCACGCGCGACTCGTAGACCATCTCCTCGTCCAGCTCGCCCACCCGCCGGCCCGGGCCCTCCCCGCCCGCCAGGAAGACGCCGAACAGGCCGCGGTCGGGGATGGTGCCGCCGCTGGTGACCGCCAGCCGCTGCGCGCCGGGGCGGCCGGTGAGGGTGTCGGTGACGCGGTCCCACACCAGGCGCGGGCGCAGCTCGGCGAACTCGTCGCTGGGGTAGCGGCCGGAGAGCATGTCCAGCACCGCCTCCAGCACCGCGCGCGAGAGCGAGGCGAACGGCGCGGCCCGGCGCACCAGCTCGTGCAGCTCCGGCACGCTCCACTCGTCCATGGCGACCATGGCCACGACCTGCTGGGCCAGCACGTCCAGCGGGTTCGCCGGCACCCGCAGCTCCTCGATGCGCCCGTCGCGCATGCGCTCGACGACCACGGCCGTCTGCAGCAGGTCGCCGCGGAACTTCGGGAACAGCACGCCGCGCGAGACGGCGCCGACCTGGTGCCCGGCGCGCCCCACGCGCTGCAGGCCGCTGGCCACGCTGGGCGGGGACTCCACCTGCACCACGAGGTCGACCGCGCCCATGTCGATGCCCAGCTCCAGGCTGGAGGTGGCCACCACCGCCGGCAGCCGGCCCGCCTTGAGGTCCTCCTCGATGAGGGAGCGCTGCTCCTTGGAGACCGAGCCGTGGTGGGCGCGCGCGAGCACCGGCGGCGCCCCGGCGGCCGCCCCCGCGCCGCCCATCAGCTGCGCGGGCGCGCCGCCGCGGGCCGCACCGGCGCCGCCGGTGGCCGCGGCGCCGCGCTCGTCGCCGTCGGACCCCTCCTCCTCGGCGTGCAGGCGCTCGTCCCACACCTCGTTCAGGCGCGCGGTCAGCCGCTCCGACAGCCGCCGGGAGTTGGCGAAGACCAGCGTGGAGCGGTGCTCGGCGACGAGGTCGACGATGCGCTCCTCCACGTGCGGCCAGATGCTCGCCCGGCGCGGGTCGCCGGCGGCCTGGCCGGTCAGGTCGTCCTCGTCGGCCGGGCCGCGCCCGGAGGAGTCCAGCTCGCTCATGTCCGGCACCGGCACCACGACGCGCAGGTCGAAGCGCTTGGTGGAGGGGGGCTGCACGACCGTCACCGGGCGCCCGCCGGAGACCCACTCGGCCACGGTGCGCACCGGGCGCACGGTCGCCGACAGGCCCACCCGCTGCGCCGGCTCGCCGCCGGCCGCGCTCACCAGCGCGTCCAGGCGCTCCAGCGACAGCGCCAGGTGGGCGCCGCGCTTGGAGCCGGCCATGGCGTGCACCTCGTCGAGCACGACGGTGCGCACGCCGCGCAGCTGCTCGCGCGCCTTGGAGGTCAGCAGCAGGAACAGCGACTCGGGGGTGGTGATGAGCACGTCCGGCGGGGTGCGGGTGAAGGAGCGCCGCTCGTCGGCGGGGGTGTCGCCCGAGCGCACGCCCACCCGCACGTCCGGCACGGGCAGGCCCAGGCGCTGCGCGGCCTGCCGGATGCCCGTCAGCGGGCTGCGCAGGTTGCGCTCGACGTCGACGGCCAGCGCCTTCAGCGGCGAGACGTACAGCACCCGGCAGCGCAGGTCGCGGTCCTCGGGCACCGGCTCGCCGGCCAGGCCGTCCAGCGCCCACAGGAACGCCGAGAGCGTCTTGCCCGAGCCGGTGGGCGCCACCACCAGGGCGTGCTGCCCGCGGCTGACGGCGTCCCAGGCGCCCAGCTGCGCGGGCGTGGGCGCCTCGAAGGCGCCGGTGAACCAGGCGCGCGTGGCCGGCGAGAAGCGGGCCAGCACCTCCTGCGCGGCAGGCACCGCCCCGTCCGGGGCGCCGGGCCGCTCGTCCGGCCCCGTGCCGCGGTCCGCGCCCTGCGCGCTGGTGCTCTCGGGGGCGGGGCGCGCGGCGCGGGGGGACATGCACCCATCCCAGCACCCGGCCCCGACACGTGCCCGCCCGCGACGGCCGCGCGGCCGCGTGGCACCCTGCCCGCGTGCGAGTCAGCGAGTTCTGGACCCTGGTGGAGGACGAGTTCGGCGCCGCCTACGGGCGCTCCCTCGCGCACGACCAGGTGCTGCTCGCGCTGGGCGACCGCACCCCGCTGCAGGCCCTGGACGCCGGTGAGGACCCCAAGCGGGTGTGGCTGGCGCTGTGCGACGCCATGGACGTGCCGCCGCAGCGGCGCCTGGGCCGGGACCGCCCGCCCCGGCGCTGACCGCCGGCGCCCGCGGCCCGGGGGCGGCTCACAGCCACCACAGCCCGGCGCCGGTGACCCGCGTGCGCAGCCGGTACAGGCTCGTGGAGGCCGCCACGAACACGTCGCGGCCCTGCGGCCCGCCGAAGCACAGGTTGGCGACCACCTCGCCGACGACGACCTCCAGCAGGCGCGCGCCGTCCGGGGCCAGGACCGCCACCGAGTCGCCGTCGGAGGTCCACACGCGCCCCTCGACGTCCACCCGGAAGCCGTCGGCCAGGCCGCGGCGCGCCGTGGCCAGCACGCGGCCGTTCTTGGCCACCGGGCCGCCCGGGCGCGCTCGCGGCCCGCGCCCGCCCGGCGTGCCGCGGCGCACGTCGTAGGCGCGGATCAGCCGGTTCGAGCCGGAGCCCGGCACGGGGGCGGCGGAGGTGTCGGCCACGTACAGCAGCGACTCGTCGGGGGAGAACGCCAGGCCGTTGGGCTCCTCCACGTCCGCGACGACGACGCGCAGCTCGCCGGTGGCCGGGTCCAGGCGGAAGACGTGGTTGTCCCCGTACTCGCGCGCGCCCTCGTGGCCCTCCACGGGCACGCTGATGCCGTACGGCGGGTCGGTGAACCACACGGCGCCGTCGGAGGCGACCACCACGTCGTTGGGCGAGTTCAGGCGCGCGCCGGCGAAGGAGTCGGCCAGGACCGTGGTCGAGCCGTCGTGCTCGCGCCGCTCGACCGAGCGCCGCCCGTGCGAGCAGAAGACCTCCCGGCCCTCGCGGTCCAGGGTCCGCCCGTTGGTGAAGCCCGCGCGCTCGCGCTCCACGCGCAGCCCGCCGGCCTCGTCCCAGCGCAGCACCCGGTCGCCGGGGATGTCGCTGAGCACCACCGCCCCCTCGGCCGGCAGCCACAGCGGGCCCTCGGCCCACGTGCTGCCGCTGCCGAGGTGCTCCAGGCGCGCGCCGTCGGCCACCAGGCCGCGGCCGCGCTCGTCCAGGACCACGGGGTGGCCCGGGCTGCCGTCCACGCGCTCCCCCTCGCTGCTCGCCGGGCCCGCCGCGCGGCGGGGTGGCCGCAGCGTAGGCGAGCGCGCACCCGCGCCCGCCCCGACGCGCCCGACGCGCCCGGCGCGCCGAGGGCTGCGCGTCGAACACCTGTACGGATATCATCGCGGGTGTTCCACAGGGGGCCGTCCGGTCCCGCCCTCCACACCCGGGCCCGCGGGCCGGGGTCGTGTCGGAGGCGGGTCGTAGCGTTCCCCGGGTCGGAAGAACACACCGGGCCGAAGCTGTCGGCCACCCCTACCCGAGGTGAGGACATGCCCGCTCCTGCGGACCGCGAGAAGGCCCTCGAATCCGCCCTGGCCGCGATCGACAAGTCGTTCGGCAAGGGTTCCGTCATGCGCCTGGGCGACGACACCCGCCCGCCCATCGAGGTCATCCCCACGGGAGCCATCTCCCTGGACATCGCCCTGGGCATCGGCGGCCTGCCGCGCGGGCGCGTCGTGGAGATCTACGGGCCGGAGTCGTCCGGCAAGACGACCGTGGCCCTGCACGCCGTGGCCAACGCCCAGCGCGCCGGCGGCATCGCCGCCTTCATCGACGCCGAGCACGCCCTGGACCCCGACTACGCCGCCAAGCTGGGCGTGGACACCGACGCCCTGCTGGTCTCCCAGCCGGACACCGGTGAGCAGGCGCTGGAGATCGCGGACATGCTGATCCGCTCCGGTGCGCTCGACATCATCGTCATCGACTCCGTCGCCGCGCTGGTGCCGCGCGCCGAGATCGAGGGTGAGATGGGCGACAGCCACGTCGGCCTGCAGGCCCGCCTCATGTCGCAGGCCCTGCGCAAGATCACCGGTGCGCTCAACCACTCGGGCACCACGGCGATCTTCATCAACCAGCTGCGCGAGAAGATCGGTGTGATGTTCGGCTCGCCGGAGACCACGACCGGCGGCAAGGCGCTGAAGTTCTACGCCTCGGTGCGCATGGACGTGCGCCGCATCGAGACGCTCAAGGACGGCACCAACCCCGTCGGCAACCGCACCCGCGTCAAGGTCGTCAAGAACAAGGTCAGCCCGCCGTTTAAGCAGGCCGAGTTCGACATCCTCTACGGCCAGGGCATCTCCCGCGAGGGCAGCCTGATCGACCTCGGCGTCGAGCACGGCTTCGTGCGCCGCTCCGGCGCCTGGTACACGTACGAGGGCGACCAGCTGGGCCAGGGCAAGGAGAACGCCCGCGCCTTCCTGCGCGACAACCCCGACCTCGGCGACGAGATCGAGAAGCGCATCAAGGAGAAGCTCGGCATCGGCGCACGCCTCGACGCGCCGGCCGAGGCCGAGGCCGAGCCCGCGGTGACGTTCTGAGCCCAGACCCGCGCGGTCGGCGGCCCCCCGGTCCGGACGAGAACCCGGACCGGGAGGCCGACCCGCACGACGTCGCCCGCACCATCGCGCTGCGGCAGCTGACGATGGCGCCGCGCACGCGCGCCCAGCTCGCCGAGAAGATGGCCGCCAAGGACGTGCCCGAGCAGGTCGCCACCGACGTGCTCGACCGCTTCGAGGAGGTCGGCCTCGTCGACGACGGCGCCTTCGCCGAGGCGTACGTGCACGCGCGCAGCCGCCACCGCGGCCGGCGCGCCCTGGCGCAGGAGCTGCGCCGCAAGGGCGTGGACGAGCAGACCGCCCGCGAGGCGCTGGAGGGCGTCGACGACGCCACCGAGGAGCAGGCGGCGCGCGAGCTGCTGCGCCGCCCCCTGGCCGCCAGCCGCGGCCTGGAGCGCGCCGCCCGCCAGCGCCGCCTCGCCGGCGTGCTGGCCCGGCGCGGCTACCCGCCCGGCCTGGTGGTGAGGCTGGTGCGCGAGGCGCTCGGCGAGGACGAGGCCGCGGAGGCCGACGGGGCCGACCAGAGCGCCGAGGCCCACGAGCCCGACGAGGCCGCCGAGGCGCTGCGCTGATCCCGGCGGGCGCTCGCACCGGTGCCTGGCTAGCCTCCCCGCACACCCCACGAGGAGGACCCGTGAGCATCACGTCCCTGCTGGAACTGCGCCTGAAGCCCGAGGCCGTCGCCGACGCCCCGGCCGTCCTGACCGAGACCCTCGAGGCCACCCGGGCCTTCGAGGGCAACCTGGGCGTGGACGTCCTGCGGGACACCGCCGACGAGACCCACCTGGTGCTCGTGGAGCGCTGGGCGTCGCTGGAGGCCGACGACGCCTACCGCGCGTGGCGGCAGACCCCCGAGGGCGCTTCCCGCCTGGGGGAGCTGGTCGCGGCGCCCCCGGTCCTCACGCGCCTGAGCCTCGAGGGCGGGATCTGAGCCGCACCCCGGCGACGCGCGCAGGGGCGCCGCGCACCCGAGCGGTGCACGGCGCCCCTGCCCGCATCGAGCTCGTCCCCGCGCTGCTCGTGCCCGCGCTCCTCGTCCCCGCGCTGCTCACCGCCCCCGCTGCGGTGGCAGCGGTAGGAGCCGTCGAGGGAGCCGTCCTCAGAACCGCGTGCTGGTCGCCCGGCCGGTCGCGTCCGCGCTGCCGTCCACCGGGCCGCCCGGGGCGACGGCGGGGGTGCGCCCGCGTCGGCTCCCGCCGCCCAGCCGTCGCTGCACCAGCTTGGCCAGCTGCTCGAGCAGCAGGTTGATGGCGATGTAGATCAGCCCGATGACGAAGTACGTCTGCAGCGGGTTGTCCAGGAAGCCGCGCAGCTGGTCCGCCACCCGGCCCAGGTCGTCGATCTGCGAGAGCACGATGCTCGCCAGCGCGGTGTCCTTGAGGATGACGACGAGCTGGCTGATGAGGGCCGGCAGCATCGCGCGCACCGCCTGCGGCAGCTGCACCAGGCGCATGACCTGCCCGCGGGTCAGGCCCACGGCCAGACCCGCCTCCACCTGCCCCCTGGGCAGCGAGAGGATCCCGGCCCGCACGACCTCGGAGATGATGACGGAGTTGTAGAGCGTCAGGGCGATGACCAGCGTGGTCTCGGAGTCGCGGTAGATGCCCAGCGCCCGCATGAGCACGTCGACGTAGAGGATCGTCACGATCACCGGCAGGCCGCGCAGCAGCTCCACGACGGCCACGAGCGGCACGCGCCCGTAGCGCCCCAGGCTCAGGCGGGCCGCGGCCAGCACCAGCCCGATGACCACGGACAGAACCACCGCGATCGCGGCCGCGCGCAGCGTGACGACCAGCCCCTCGCCGATGCGCCGCCACACGGCGGGGAAGTTCTCGTCGGAGGGGTCGACCAGCGGGGCCCACAGCTCCGCGTCGAACTGCCCGCGCTCGGCCAGGCGCAGCGCCACGAGCACCAGCACGACCGCGAGCACCAGGCCCGCGACGACGCTGGCGACGAGGGTGCGGCGCCGGGCGCGGGGGCCGGGGGCGTCGAAGAGGACGGCGGTGGGGGCGCTCACCGGGCCACCGCCGTGCGCCGCTCGAACAGGGCCAGCAGGGCGCTCGCGCTGAGGGTCATGACCAGGAACCCGATCGCCATGCCGGTGATGACGGGCAGCGCCGGGTAGCCGAAGGCGCTGGTGAGCCGGTTGTAGACGCTGAAGAGGTCCCCGCCCACGCCGAGCGCGCCGACGACGGCCGAGTTCTTGATCATCGCGATGACCACGTTGCCGACCGGGGGCACCACCGCGCGCAGCGCCTGCGGCAGCACCACCAGCCGCAGCGTCTGCGCGAACGTCAGGCCGATCGAGCGGGCCGCCTCGGCCTGCCCGGCCGGCACGGTCGCCACGCCCGAGCGCACCGCCTCGCAGACGAAGGCGGAGGTGTAGAGGACCAGCCCCACCACGCCGAACGCGTAGAAGGACAGGTTCACGCCCGCGGCGGGGATGCCGAAGGCCATCGTGAACAGCACGATCGCCAGCGGGGTGTTGCGCAGCCACGTGACGTAGAAGGCGCCGAAGGCGCGCAGCACCGGCACGGGGGAGATGCGGAAGACCGCGAGCACGGTGCCCCACACGAGGCTGCCCAGCAGCCCCCAGGCGGCGATGCCCAGCGAGCGCAGGAAGCCGCTCGCGAACAGGTCGAGGTTCTCGAGGACGGGGTCCACGGGGTGGGGCCTCCCGGGGTGGGGCGCGGAGGGGGACGGCGGCCACGTCGTCGGGGCCGCCGTCCGCCCCCGCGCGGCGGGGGCGTCTGCCGGGTCGGGTCAGACGCAGGGGTCGGGCTCGGGCAGCTGGGGCACCTCGGTGCCCTCGTACTGCCCGGCCGTCGACGTCCAGGCCTCCTCGTACGCGCCGTCGTCGGCCATCTGCTGCAGCGCGTCGTTGATGAACTCGCAGAAGGCGGTGTCGCCCTTCTCGATGCCGATGCCGTAGGGCTCCTCGGTGAACTGCTCGCCGACGAGCTTGAACTGGCCCTCGTTCTCGGCCACGTAGCCGGTGAGGATGACGTTGTCGGTGGTCAGCGCGTCGACCTGGCCGTTCTGCATGGCGGTGACGCAGTCGTCGTAGACCTCGAACGTCGTCAGCTGGTCGGGGCTGGCCAGGTACTGGCGGATGTTCTCCGCCGGGGTCGAGCCGGTCACCGAGCACACCTGCACGTCCGGGTTGACCGCCAGGTCCTCGGGGCCGTTGATGGTCGTGTTGTCCGCGTTGACCATGATCTGCTGGCCGGCCACGTAGTACGGGCCGGCGAAGGTGATCCGCTCCCGGCGCCGGTCGTTGATGGTGTAGGTGGCCACGACCATGTCCACGTCGCCGTTGGCGATGAGGTCCTCGCGCCGGGCGCTGGGGGCCTCGACCCACTCGATGTCCTCCGGCGCGATGCCCAGCTGTCCGGCGACGTGCTCGGCGACCGTGACGTCGAAGCCCTCGGGGGTGCCCTCGAGGTTGGCCAGGCCGAAACCGGGCTGGTCGAACTTCGTGCCGACGGTGATGGTGCCCGCCTGCTGGATCTCGGCCATCGTCGTGCCGGCCTCGAAGGACGCGCTGGGCTCCACGCTGGGCTCGGGCGCCTCGCCGGTGGAGGCGTCCTCACCGCCGCAGGCGGTGAGGACGAGCAGGGCGCTCACCGTGGCGGCCACGCTCGCGCCGCGGGTCTTCCTCATGGGGTCCTCCTGGAGTGGGTCGGTGCGCGGGAGTGGTGCGCGGGGGTCGTGCGCGGGGTCGTGCGCGGGGGTCAGTGCGTGAGGATCTTGGACAGGAAGTCCTTGGCGCGCTCGTGCCGCGGCGCGGTGAAGAAGGTCTCCGGCTGGGCGTCCTCGAGGATCTGCCCGTCGGCCATGAAGACGACGCGGTCGGCGGCCCGGCGGGCGAAGCCCATCTCGTGGGTGACCACGACCATGGTCATGCCGGACCTGGCCAGCCCCGTCATGACGTCGAGGACCTCGTTGATCATCTCCGGGTCCAGCGCGGAGGTCGGCTCGTCGAAGAGCATCACGCGCGGCTCCATCGCCAGCGCCCGGGCGATGGCCACGCGCTGCTGCTGACCGCCCGAGAGCTGCGCGGGGTACTTCTCGGCCTGGTTCGCCACGCCGACGCGCTCGAGCAGCGCGTCGGCGCGCTTCCGCGCCTCCGCGGCGCTGGCCCCGCGCGCCTTCACCGGGCCGAGCGTGACGTTCTCGCGCACCGTCTTGTGGGCGAAGAGGTTGAAGGACTGGAAGACCATGCCGACGTCGGCGCGCAGCTTCGCCAGCGCCCTGCCCTCCGCCGGCAGCTCCTCGCCGTCGATGGTGATGCGGCCGGAGTCGATCGTCTCCAGCCGGTTGATCGTGCGGCACAGCGTCGACTTGCCCGAGCCGGAGGGCCCGATGACGACGACGACCTCGCCCTCGGCGACCGTCAGGTCCACGTCGCGCAGCACGTGCAGGGCGCCGAAGTGCTTGTCGACGTGCTCCAGCCGCACCAGCGGCCGGCGCGCGGGTGCTGCGCCGGACGGGCCGGTGGCCGCGGAGGGGTCACTCATGCGGCCAGAACGTACAGGTACCGCGCACGGTGCCCACCGGACGGGCACGCTCGTGGGCACATCGTGATCCGAGCGTGACGTACCGGCGGTGACCTACCCTGGAGCGCGATGAGCACGCCCACCGTCCCCCGCACGACCGGCCCGCTGAGCGCGCCGGTCCAGGCCGAGGCGCGGGCCGCCGAGCCCGCCGCGCGCACCTACCAGGTGCGCACCTTCGGCTGCCAGATGAACGTCCACGACTCCGAGCGCCTGTCCGGGCTGCTGGAGGACGCCGGCTACGTCCGCTTCGACGAGGCCGGCGACGGCTCCGCCGAGCCGGACGTCGTCGTCTTCAACACGTGCGCGGTGCGCGAGAACGCCGACAACAAGCTCTACGGCAACCTCGGCCACCTCGCGCCCGTCAAGGAGCGCCGCCCCGGCATGCAGATCGCCGTCGGCGGCTGCCTGGCGCAGAAGGACCGCGGCGAGATCGTGCGCAAGGCGCCCTGGGTGGACGTCGTCTTCGGCACCCACAACGTCGGCTCGCTGCCGGCGCTGCTCGAGCGCGCCCGCCACAACGCGAAGGCCCAGGTGGAGATCCTGGAGTCGCTGGAGGTCTTCCCCTCCACGCTGCCCACGCGCCGCGAGTCGCCCTACGCGGCGTGGGTGTCCATCTCGGTGGGCTGCAACAACACGTGCACGTTCTGCATCGTGCCCTCGCTGCGCGGCAAGGAGAAGGACCGCCGCCCCGGCGACGTGCTCGCCGAGGTCGAGGCGCTGGTCTCCGAGGGCGTGCTCGAGGTGACCCTGCTGGGGCAGAACGTCAACACCTACGGCGTGGAGTTCGGCGACAAGCTCGCCTTCGGCAAGCTGCTGCGCGCCACCGGCGGCGTCGCCGGCCTGGAGCGGGTCCGCTTCACCAGCCCGCACCCCTCCAGCTTCACCAGCGACGTCATCGACGCCATGGCCGAGACGCCCAACGTCATGCCGAGCCTGCACATGCCGCTGCAGTCCGGCTCCGACCGCGTGCTCAAGGCGATGCGCCGCTCCTACCGGCGCAGCCGCTTCCTGTCGATCCTCCAGGAGGTGCGCGGGCGCATCCCGGACGCGGCGATCACCACCGACATCATCGTCGGCTTCCCCGGCGAGACCGAGGAGGACTTCCGGCAGACGCTGGAGGTCGTCGAGCAGGCGCGCTTCACCAGCGCCTTCACCTTCCAGTACTCCCCGCGCCCGGGCACCCCGGCGGCCACCATGGGCGAGCAGGTGCCCAAGGCGGTGGTGCAGGAGCGCTACGAGCGGCTGACCGCGCTGCAGGACGAGATCGCGTACGCGGAGAACCGCGCGCAGGTCGGGCGCACCCTGGAGGTGCTCGTCGCCGAGGGCGAGGGCCGCAAGGACGCCGAGACCCGCCGGCTGTCCGGGCGCGCCCCGGACAACCGCCTCGTGCACTTCTCGCTGCCCGGGGGCGCGCAGGCCCCGCGCCCGGGCGACGTGGCGACCGTGACGATCAGCCGCGGCGCCCCGCACTACCTCGAGGCCGACGCCACCGACGCCTTCGCCGTGCGCCGCACCCGCGCCGGCGACGCGTGGGAGGCGCGGCAGGCGCGCCCGGCCGCCGCGGACGCGGCCCCGGCCGGCCCGCGCCCGGTGGGCCTGGGCCTGCCCACGATCAGGAGGCGCTGAGCGCCACGACGACCCCGGCGGCCGAGCAGCACGAGGGCCCCGCACCGCGAGGTGCGGGGCCCTCGTGCCTCGCGCAGCGCCCCCGTCGCGCTCAGGGAGCGCTCACGTAGTGCTCAGGGAGCGCTCACAGCGGCGGCACGCCCGGTCCCGGCCCGGGCCCGGGCTCCGGGCCCGGTTCCGGCAGCGGCGGCTCGCCGGGCGTGCCCGGCTGCGGCACCGGGCTGGGCGGGACCGGCGGCTCCAGCGGTCCCGGCGCGGGGGTGGGGATGCTCACCTGCTCCTCCTCCTGCGACCCGTGCCGCTCAGCGGACGGGGCCGGACATCGGCGTGCCCTCGGTGCGGGTGCCCCCGCGCATGGGCGTGCCCCAGCCGTCGAAGCCGGGGCGCACGCCCGCGGCGCGCTGCCAGCCGGTCTGCGCCACCCGCTCCACGCGCTCCAGGGGGCCGGCGTAGCGGCCCTCGGTGCGCTCGTTGAGGAAGGTCGTCGCCCTGCGGATGACCGTGTCGGCCTGCTGGGAGTGCTGGCCGGCGAACTGGCCGGCGCGGGTGCGCGCCTGCTCGGCGGCCACGCGCGCCTGCCCGACCGCCTCGTCGAGCTTCAGCCCGAGGTACTTCATGGTGCCCACGGCGTCTCCTCCCGTCCTCGCGTCCGTGCAGCGCCCACTCTCTGCCACCATCGGCGCGTGGTCCAGTCCAGGTCACCGCGCGAGGGCGCGGCCGCCGCCCCGGTCGTGGCGGTCGTCGGCCCCACCGCCTCGGGCAAGTCGGACGTGGCCGTGGCCCTGGCGCAGCTGCTGCCCGGCGGGGCGGAGGTCGTCAACGCCGACGCCATGCAGCTGTACCGCGGCATGGACGTGGGCACCGCCAAGCTGAGCGCGGCGCAGATGCGCGGGGTGCCGCACCACCTGCTCGACGTCCTGGACGTCACCGAGGGCGCGGACGTGGCCACCTACCAGCGCCTGGCGCGCGCGGCGTTCGACGACGTCGCCGCCCGCGGGCGCACCCCGCTGCTCGTGGGCGGCTCGGGGCTGTACGTGCGCGCCGCGCTGGACGAGATGCGCTTCCCGGGCACCGACGCGGCGGTGCGCGCCCGCTGGGAGGCTCGCCTGGCCGAGGTGGGTCCCGAGCGCCTGCACGCGGAGCTGGCCGCGCGCGACCCGGGCGCGGCCGAGCGCATCCTGCCCAGCAACGGCCGCCGCCTCGTGCGCGCCCTGGAGGTCGGCGAGCTGACCGGCGGGCCGTTCGCCGCCTCGCTGCCCGAGCAGCGCTACGCGCGCCCGGCCGTGCAGGTGGGCCTGGCCGTGCCGCGCGAGCAGCTCGACGCGCGCATCGACGCGCGGGTGCGGCGCATGTGGGACGCCGGGCTCGTCGAGGAGGTGCGCGCCCTGGCGCAGCGGGGCCTGCGCGCCGGGCCCACCGCCTCGCGCGCCCTGGGCTACGCGCAGGTCCTCGACGCCCTGGACGGGACGAGCACCGAGGAGGGGGCCGCGGAGCTGACCGCGCGCCTGACGCGCCGCTTCGCGCGCAAGCAGGAGTCGTGGTTCCGCCGCGACCCGCGCGTGCGCTGGGTGCCCGCCCCCGACGGCGCGCAGCCCGAGGAGCTGGCCCGGCGGGTGCTGGAGGTGCTGGCCGTAGAGTCGGCCGCGTGAGCGAGAGCACCACCGAGGGCGTGCGCTTCGTCAAGGGCCACGGCACCGAGAACGACTTCGTCCTCGTCGCCGACCCGCGCGGCGCCTGGCAGCCGTCCCCGGCCGTCGTGGCGCGCGTGTGCGACCGCCGCGCCGGCCTGGGCGCCGACGGGCTGATCCGGGTCGTGCGCTGCGACGCGCTGCCCGAGGGCGCGGCGCTGGCCGGCGAGGCGCAGTGGTTCATGGACTACCGCAACGCCGACGGCTCGATCGCCGAGATGTGCGGCAACGGCGTGCGCGTCTTCGCCGAGTTCCTGCTGCGCGAGGACCTGCTGCCGGCGGGCGCCGGCGACGGCCGCTGGTTCGCGGTGGGCACCCGCGCGGGCGTCAAGCGCCTGCGCCGCGAGCCCGACGGGCGCTGGACGGCCGACATGGGCCCGTGGCGCCTGAGCGGCGGCGAGCGCGCCCTGGCGGACGGCTCGGACGCGCTGGTCTCCGTGGCCGGCCTGGGCGTGGTGCGCCCCGCCCTCTCCCTGGACCTGGGCAACCCGCACACCGTCGTCGCCCTCGCCGAGGAGGGCGAGCTGGAGGAGGCGGACCTGCTGCACGCCCCGCAGGTGCAGCCCGAACCGCCGCACGGCACCAACGTCGAGCTCGTCGTGCCGCTGCTGGCCGTGGACGTCACCGGCGACCACGTCGCCGACATCGGCGACGTGCGCATGCGCGTGCACGAGCGCGGCGTGGGCGAGACGCGCTCGTGCGGCACGGGCGCGTGCGCGGCGGCGCTGGCCACCCGCGCCTGGGCCGGGCCCGGCGCGCCGGACGTGTGGCGGGTGGAGGTGCCCGGCGGGGAGGTCGTCGTCACCGTGGGGGAGGGCTCGAGCCTGGTGGCCGGCACGGTGTGGCTGACCGGCCCGGCCGTGCTCGTGGCCGCCGGCGCCCTGGCGCCCGAGCTGGTCGCCGAGCCCGTCCCCGCCTGAGCGCTCAGCCGCGCCGGACGGTGAGGACCCGGAACCCCTTGACCGAGGCGGTGCGCTCCGTGCTCGCGCCCGGCAGCACCGCCGGCAGCCGCTCGTCCAGCCAGCGGTGCAGCGAGTCCGCGCCGAGGTTGCGCTGGACCACCAGGTGCGCCTCGCCGCCGGGCGCCAGGCGCGGCAGCCAGCGCAGCAGCAGCTCGTGCAGCGCCTCCTTGCCCACCCGGATGGGCGGGTTGGACCACACCCGCTCGAAGACCACGTCGGCCGGCACCGCGTCGGGCAGCTCGGCGCGCACCGGCACGCCCAGCCGCTGCGCGTTGCGCCGCACCAGGTCCAGGGCGCGCTCGTTGACGTCCACCGCCCACACCCGCCGGCGCGGCTGGCGCAGCGCCAGCGTCAGCGCCACCGGGCCCCAGCCGCAGCCCAGGTCGAGCACGTCGCCGCCCGCGGCCGGCTCGTCGGGCACCAGCGGCAGCAGCACCGAGGTGCCCGGGTCCAGGCGCTCGGCGCTGAAGACGCCGCGGGCGGTCTCGACGACCACCGGCCGGCCGGCCAGCTCGACGCCGATCTCGCGCCGCTCGTCCGGGGAGGCGGGCCGGGCGGTGAAGTAGTGCTCGTCGTCCGCTCGCGCGCTCGCCACGGCCCCGAGCGTAGGGCGCCGCCGGGTCGCCGCCGGACGCGCCCGCGCGGAATCCCGTGGACCGCGCGGTCGTTGATGAGGATGCTGGTCCCCTCGAGCCCGTCAGGGGCAGCACGACCTGGGAGGTCCATGAACCACCGCTCTTCGCCGGTCCAGCCGTCCGCGACGCAGCCGTCGCCGACCGGCACCGGGGACGACGTGCGCACCAGCGCGCAGGACGCCCCCCGCGCCGTGGACCGCGACGCAGACTTCGACCGCGCGCTGGCCCGCATCCTCGCCGGGCACGACGGCGCGGACCGCGAACCGGCCCGGCACGACTCCCCCCGGCACGACCCCGTGGACCTCGACGGCGGGTCCCGGGCCGAGCGCAGCGACGCCGGGCGCAGCGACTACGACGGCGACCAGCTCGACCTGGCCGACCGCCGCGCCCTGCGCCGCGCCGCCGGGCTGTCCACCGAGCTCGCCGACGTCACCGAGGTCGAGTACCGCCAGCTGCGCCTGGAGCGCGTCGTCCTCGCGGGCGTGTGGTCCAGCGCCGGCTCCAGCCGCGAGGAGGCCGAGGTCTCCCTGCAGGAGCTGTCGGCCCTGGCGGCCACCGCCGGCTCGGACGTCCTCGCCGGCGTCCTGCAGCGCCGCTCCACCCCCGACCCGGCCACCTACCTCGGCGCGGGCAAGGCGGCCGCCCTGGCCGACCTCGTCGCCGCCGAGGGCGCCGACACCGTGGTGTGCGACGGGGAGCTGTCCGCGTCCCAGCGCCGCGGGCTGGAGGACATCGTCAAGGTCAAGGTCGTCGACCGCACGGCCGTGATCCTCGACATCTTCGCCCAGCACGCCAAGAGCCGGGAGGGCAAGGCGCAGGTCGAGCTCGCCCAGCTCGAGTACCTGCTGCCGCGCCTGCGCGGCTGGGGCGAGTCGATGTCCCGCCAGGCCGGTGGCCGCGTCGCCGGCGGCGCCGGCATCGGCTCGCGCGGTCCCGGTGAGACGAAGATCGAGCTGGACCGCCGCCGCATCCGCTCCCGCATGGCCAAGCTGCGCCGGGAGATCCGCGGCATGGGCACGGCCCGCGACGCCAAGCGCTCCCTGCGCGTGGCGCGCGCGGTGCCGTCGGTGTCCATCGCCGGGTACACCAACGCCGGCAAGTCCTCGCTGCTCAACCGCCTCACCGGGGCGGGCGTGCTCGTCGAGGACGCGCTGTTCGCCACCCTGGACCCCACGGTCCGGCGCGCGCAGACGCCCGAGGGGCGCCCGTACACGCTGGCCGACACGGTCGGGTTCGTCCGGCAGCTGCCGCACCAGCTGGTGGAGGCGTTCCGCTCCACCCTGGAGGAGGTCGGCGAGGCCGACCTGGTCCTGCACGTGGTCGACGGCTCGCACCCCGACCCCGAGGGCCAGCTGGCCGCGGTGCGCTCGGTGCTCGCCGAGGTCGGCGCCGACAAGGTGACCGAGCTCGTCGCGATCAACAAGGCCGACGTGGCCGACCCCGAGGTGCTGCAGCGGCTGCTGGCGCGCGAGCGCGGTGCCGTGGTCGTCTCCGCCCGCACGGGCGAGGGGATCGAGCGGCTGCGCGAGCGCCTCGCGGAGGAGCTGCCCGTGCCGGACGTGCAGCTGGAGGTGTGCGTGCCCTACGACCGCGGCGAGCTGGTCCACCGCGTGCACACCACCGGTCAGGTCCTCGCCGAGGAGCACACCGGCACCGGTACCCGGCTGCTCGCGCGGGTGCGTCCGCGCCTGGCGGCCGAGCTGGAGCCGTACCGGCTCAGCGCCGCGCGCGCCTGAGCCCTGCGCCGAGCGCCGGTGGCCGCACCCGCGGCCGCCGGCGCTCGCGCGTGCGGGCGACCGCGCGCGCGGCGGGGGTGTGGACGGCGCCGCGCCGCGCCGCCGCGTGGACGGCGTCCGCCGGTGTCGGCGGCGTCGGCGAGGATGTGCCGGTGAGCGCGCCGAGCACCGAGCAGGTCCACGAGGACGCCCCCGTGGAGACCGGCGGGCCCGGCGGGGCCGACGCGCCCGGCGGGGCCGCCGGCGGCGACGGCGGTGAGGTGGACGGGCCCGAGGCCGCCGACCTGCTCGACGCCGTCGTGGCCGCGCTCGGCGGGCAGCACCGCGAGGGGCAGGCCCGCATGGCGCAGGCCGTCACCGGCGCCGTGCGCGACAAGCGCCACCTGCTCGTGCAGGCCGGCACCGGCACCGGCAAGTCCATGGCCTACCTGGTGCCCGCCGTCGCGCACGCCGTGCACGCCGGCTCCCGCGTGGTCGTCACCACCGCCACCCTGGCGCTGCAGGCGCAGGTCGTCGAGCGCGACCTGCCCCGCCTGGCGCGGGCGCTGGCGCCCGCCCTGGGGCGCGAGCCCACCTGGGAGCTGCTCAAGGGCCGCGCCAACTACGCGTGCCGCAACAAGCTCGACGGCGGCTTCCCCGCCGAGGAGGCGGCCCTCTTCGACGTGGCCGCCCCCGCTCCCGACGCGCCCGGCGCGGGTGCGCCCGACGCGGGCCGGCTGGGCCGGGAGGTGGTGCGGCTGCGCGAGTGGGCCGCGCGCACCCGCACCGGCGACCGCGACGAGCTCGACCCCGGCGTCAGCGACCGCGCCTGGCGGCAGGTGTCCGTCTCCGCGCGCGAGTGCCTGGGCGCGCAGCGCTGCCCGGTGGCCGCCGAGTGCTTCTCCGAGCGGGTGCGGGCCCGGGCCAGGGAGGTCGACGTCGTCGTCACCAACCACGCCATGACCGCCATCGACGCCCTGGAGGGCTCCGGGCAGCTGCTGCCCGAGCACGACGTCCTCGTCGTCGACGAGGCCCACGAGCTGGCGGACCGCGTCACCGCCGTGGCCACCGCCGAGCTCTCCGGCGCCGTCGTCGCCGCCGCCGCGCGCCGGCTGCGCCGCTCCTCCGGCGTGGTCGGCGAGGCCCTGGAGGACGCCGGGGCCGCGCTGGAGGCGGCGCTGGAGGAGGCGCCCCCCGGGCGCCTGGAGCGCTGGCCCGGAGCGCTGGCCGCGGCCGTGACCGCGGTGCGCGACGGCGCGCGCACCGCGCTGAGCGACCTGCGCACCGCCACCGAGGGCGCGGCGAAGGAGGAGGACGCGGAGTCGCGCGGGGCCCGGCACCTGGCGCGCGCCGCCGTGCAGGAGGTCTTCACCGTCGCCGAGCGCCTCGCCGCGGGCTCCGAGCACGACGTCGCCTGGGTCGGCGGCGGCGGTGGGCCGGGCGGTCGCGCGCCGTCCCTGCACGTGGCGCCGCTGTCGGTGGCCGGGCTGCTGCGCGAGCGGGTCTTCACCGAGCGCACCGTGGTGGCCACCAGCGCCACCCTGACCCTGGGCGGCTCCTTCGAGCCGGTAGCCGGCGCCTTCGGCCTGCGCGCCGGCGCGCGCGAGCAGGGCGCGTGGACGGGCGTGGACGTGGGCAGCCCCTTCGACTACGCCCGCCAGGGCATCCTCTACGTCGCCCGCCACCTGCCGGCGCCCGGCCGCGCGGGCACGCCCGAGGCGGTGCTGGAGGAGCTGGCCGCGCTGCTCGACGCCGCCGGGGGGCGCACCCTGGGGCTGTTCTCCTCGCGCCGCGCCGCCGAGGAGGCCGCCGCTGCGGTGCGCGCGCGCACCGGGCGCACCGTGCTGTGCCAGGGCGAGGACCGCCTGCCGCGCCTGGTGCGGCGCTTCACCGACGAGGCGGCCACCTCGCTGTTCGGGACGATGTCGCTGTGGCAGGGCGTGGACGTGCCCGGCCCCAGCTGCCAGCTCGTCGTCATCGACCGCATCCCCTTCCCGCGCCCGGACGACCCGCTGATGGCGGCGCGGGCGCGCGCGGCCGACGCCGCCGGCGGCAACGGGTTCCTGTCGGTCTCCGCCGCGCACGCGGCCGTGCGCCTGGCGCAGGGCGCCGGCCGGCTCGTGCGCGCCGCCGAGGACCGCGGCGTCGTCGCCGTGCTCGACGCGCGGCTGGCCACCGCCCGCTACGGCGGCTTCCTGCGCCAGAGCCTGCCGGGCTTCTGGCCCACCACCGACGGCGAGGTGGCCCGCCAGGCGCTGCGCCGGCTGGACGCGGCTGCGCCGCGCGGGTGAGGGTCCGGCCAGCCGCCGGGGCCGTGCGGGTGGGGGAGTGTGTCGATCGTGCGACGCCCCTGCCCCCGGGCGCCGCGGGCTGGCATCCTCCCTGCGTGCCCACCGTCGGCTTCCTGCACACCGCCCACGCGCACGTGCGCACCTTCCGCGAGCTGCTGGGTCAGCGTGACGACACCGTCGAGGACCGGCACCTGGTGGACACCGGGCTGCTGGCCTCCGCGCGCGAGCGCGGCACCGCCGCGGTGCGCGGTGCGCTCGCCGACCGGCTGCGCCGCCTGGTCGCCGAGGGCGCCGACGTGGTCGTGGGCACCTGCTCGGAGACCGGCGGGGAGGCCGAGCGCGTCGGCGCCGAGCTGGGCGTGCGGGTGCTGCGCGTGGACCGGCCGATGGCCGAGGCCGCGGTGCTGGCCGGGCGGCGCATCGCGGTCGTCAGCTCCCTGGACGGCGCCGCCGACCAGCTGCGCCCGCTGCTGCGCGAGTCGGCCGACGCCACCGGCCGCGACGTCGAGCTGGTCGACGTGCGCTGCCCGGACACCTGGTCCGCCTTCGAGTCCGGCGACCTGGTGACCTACGCCACCGGCGTGGCCGACGCGGTGCGCCGGGCGGTGCGGGCGCTGCAGCCGCCGGTGGACGTCGTCGTCCTGGCCCAGGCGAGCATGGTCGGCGCCGCGCCGCTGCTGCGCGACCTGCACGTGCCGGTGCTCACCTCCCCGCGCCTGGCCGTCGAGGCCGCCGTGGAGCTGGTCGTGCCCGTCGGGCGCTGACGGGCGCCGGCGCGCCGGCACCCCGCGGGCGCCGGCGCGGGCGGCTCACAGGCTGCGCAGCACCGCCGTCACCCGGCCCAGGACGGTGGCGTCGTCGCCGTCGATGGGCTGGTACAGGTCGTTGCGCGGCAGCAGCAGCACGTGCCCGTCGCGGCGCTGGAGCACCTTGACGGTGGCCTCGCCGTCGATCATGGCCGCCACGACGTCGCCGTTCTCGGCGGTGGGCTGCTGGCGCACCACGACCCAGTCGCCGTCGCAGATGGCCGCGTCGACCATCGAGTCGCCCACCACGCGCAGCATGAAGTGCCGGCCCGCGCCCACCAGCTGCGCGGGCAGCGGGAAGACCTCCTCGACGAGCTGCTCGGCCAGCACGGGCGCGCCGGCGGCGATGCGCCCGACGACGGGCACGTACGTGACGGCGGGGCGCTCGTCGGCGGTGGTGGCCGCGTCGGCGGTGAGCACGCCGTGCCCCGGGCCGGGGGTGACGACCTCCAGCGTGCGTGGGCGGCGCGGGTCCTTGCGCAGGTGGCCCAGCCGCTCGAGCGTCTTGACCTGGTGGGCCACGCTGCTGGGGCTGGTCAGGCCGACGGCCTGGCCGATCTCGCGCATGCTCGGCGGGTAGCCGCGGCGCTCGACCGCCTCGCGGATCGTCTCGAGCACGCGGCGCTGGCGCGCGGTCAGCCCGGCGCCGTCCAGCGGCCCGTCGGGCAGCGCGTGCACCGACGCGCCGGTGCCCTCGTCCGCGGTCCCGTCCCGCACGTCGTCCACGCCCACTCCCCACGTCCGCCGGCCGCGGCGTCCCGCGGCTGCCCCGACGCTACCGCCGCCGCCCCACGGCCTCAAACAGGTGTTCGAACGTGTCGCGCGGCGCGCCGGTGCGCGGCCGGTGCGGTGGTGGGGCCCCGGTCGCGGAGCCCGGCGTCGCGGCCCGGTGTCGGGGGCGGGTGGCACGGTGCCTCCCGCACCCCGGTCCGGACCGCGGCGGCGCACCGGCCCACCGGCGCGCGCAGCACCGCCGGGGCTTGCGCACCACCGGCGCTCCGGTGGTAGAACAGCCCCGCCCGTTCGAACACCCGTTCGAACGGGCTCCCGAGCAGGAGGTCCTCGCCGTGAGCAGCACCGCCCTCGCCTGGCCCGCGCCCCGCACCCTCCCGCGCGCACCCCGCACCCTCCCGCGCGCACCCCGGCGCGCCCCGCTCGCCCTCGTTCCGGCCGCGGTCCCCGCGCAGGTCCCCGCCGCCGTCCCCGCCGCCGTCCCCGCCGCCGTCCGCGCGCCGGTCCGGAGGCCGGCCGCCCGCGGCCCGCTGCGCCTGACGCGCCGCGGCCGGCTGGCGCTGACGTGCACGGCCGCCGGTGCCCTGGGCGGTGCGGTGCTGGCGGCGGTCGCCGCCGCCGGGCCCGGTGCGGCCGGTGCTCCCGGCGGTGCCCCGGCCCCCGCCCCGCGCCCGGTCGCGGCGGTGACGGTGCTGCCCGGGCAGACGCTCTCGCAGATCGCGGCGGACCTGGCTCCCGGTCGCGACTGGCGCGAGGTGGCCGCCCGCATCGCCGACGCCAACGACCTGCCCTCGCAGGCCCTGCGCGCCGGCCAGCGGCTGGTCCTGCCCGACCTGCGCTGAGGGCGGGCCGGCGTGGCCGCCGAGGGGTGCGGCGCCGGGCGGCTTGCCGCCGCCGCCGCGGGCGACGTACCGTCAGCGCACGATCCGGAGCCCGGGCTGCGCGCGGGTCCCGCCCCGGCCGCCCGGGCCGACGGCGGCGCCGGCGCTCCCGGGGTCGCGTGGGAGGAAGCTGCGGTGCACTGCCCGTTCTGCCGGCACGCCGATTCGCGCGTCGTCGATTCACGGACGACGGAGGACGGCAGCAGCATCCGCCGCCGCCGCCAGTGCCCGAACTGCTCCAAGCGCTTCACCACTCTGGAGACCGCGAGCCTGTCCGTGCTCAAGCGCTCCGGGGCGAGCGAGCCGTTCAGCCGCGCGAAGATCGCCAGCGGTGTGCGCAAGGCCTGCCAGGGCCGTCCCGTGAGCGAGGACGACATCGCCCTGCTGGCGCACCGCGTCGAGGAGGCCGTGCGCGCCCAGGGCGCCGCGGAGATCGACGCCCACCAGGTCGGCCTGGCCACGCTGCCGTTCCTGCGCGAGCTCGACGAGGTCGCCTACCTGCGCTTCGCGTCGGTGTACCAGGCGTTCGACTCCCTGGCCGACTTCGAGGCCGCCATCGAGCAGCTGCGCGCCGAGCGCGCCGCGGAGCTGGAGCGCGCGGCGGGGGAGCCGGCGGCCGCCCGCGGCTGAGGCGCGCCGCGGCAGCACCCTGCCGGGCCGCGCCACCGGGGCGGGGCGAGAATGTGCCCATGCTGGATCCCGCGTCGCTGTACACCCTCGAGGACGAGCTGCCGCCCCTCGTCGAGGCCCACCTCGTCGTGGCCCTGTCCGGCTTCGTCGACGCGGGCGGGGCGGTGCGCCTGGCCGTGCAGCACCTGCGCGGCGTGTGCGAGCACCGCGTCGTCGCCACGTTCGACGTCGACCAGCTGCACGACTACCGCGCGCGGCGGCCCCTGATGACCTTCAGCGGCGACCGCTGGGAGGACGTCGACTCGCCGGTGCTGCGGGTGGAGGTGCTGCGCGACCCGGAGGGCTCGGCGCTGCTGCTGCTGCACGGCCCGGAGCCGGACGTGCAGTGGGAGCGGTTCGTGCGCGCGGTGTGGCAGCTGGCGGACCGCCTCGGCGTGGTGCACACCACCGTGCTCAGCGCCGCGCCCACCGCCGTGCCGCACACCCGCCCCAGCGGGGTGACGGCCAGCGCCACCCGACCGGAGCTGCTGGAGGGCTTCCGCACCTGGGACGTCGAGGCGCAGGTGCCCGGCCACGCCGCCGCGCTGCTGGCCCTGCGCGGCGGGCAGAGCGGTCACGACGTGCTCTCCGTGCTCGCCCACGTGCCGCACTACCTCGCCGGCAACGAGTACCCCGACGCCGCCGCGGTGCTCGTGCGCACCATCGCCGGCGTCACCGGGCTCTCGCTGCCGGTGCAGAGCCTGCAGGAGGCCGCCTCGGCCACGCGGGTGGAGGTCGACGCCCAGGTCGCTGACTCCGCCGAGGCCGCCGCCGTGGTGCGCGCCCTGGAGGAGCAGTACGACGCCCAGGGCGACGAGGGCCGCGGCACGGGCGCGGCGGAGGCGTTCCTGCCCACCGCCGACGAGCTGGGCGCGGAGTTCGAGCGCTTCCTGGCGCGGCAGGAGGACGAGCCCGGCACCGAGTGAGGCGCCCGGCGGGCTGCCCGGGGCGCGACGGGGGGCGCCGGGTGCCGGGCGGGGCGCTCAGGTGGTGGCGGCCGTGGAGCCGGTGGTGCCGGTGCTGCCGCCCGGCGCGCCGGAGAGGTGGTGCAGCAGCGCGCGCCCGTAGGCCTCCGCGGGGTCGGCCGCCTCGAAGGCGTCGGCGCCGTGCTCGTCCAGCAGCAGCACCCGGTGCACGACCGCGTCGCCGACGTCGCGGCGCTCCAGGCGCGTGAAGCGCTCCCCGAGCAGCTCGCGCAGCTGGTGCTCGGCCGGCAGCCAGCACGCCTCCGGCTGGTCGACGGAGTCCAGCGCCCACTCGGTGGTGCCGTTGAAGCCGATGATCCGCCCCGTGGGGTGGTCGTGGACCTCCACCGTCATGTCGCTGAGGGTGAAGACGTCCTCGTCCATGCCGCGGTGCGGGATGACGAACCGGTCGCCCGGCGCCGGGTGCCACTCCAGGCCGGCGGCCTTCAGCTGCAGCGCGAGGTCGACGGGGATCACCGCTCCAGCATGGCCCGGCCCCGCCGCGCCCGCGAGGCGACGCCCGGCCCCGCCGTGCCGGGCGGCCCGGGGCGGGGTAGACACGTGCCCTGCACCGCCGCGGCCACGACCGGCACGGCGGGTGGGCGGCTCCGTGGGCACGGCGCCCGGCGGGCACGAGGAGGGGACGGACGAGATGGACACGCAGGTCGCGCGCGAGCGGCTGCTGGAGATGCGGCGCGAGCTGCAGGGGACGATCGAGGGCATCACCTCGCGGATGGAGTCCGGCGCCACCGCGGACCTGCCCACGGGCGGGCACGACTTCGGCGACGAGGGCGCCCACGAGCAGCAGGCCGCCGAGCAGGAGGGGCTGCTGGACGGCGCCCGGCGCCGCCTGGACAGCGTCGAGGACGCGCTCAAGCGCATCGAGGACGGCACCTACGGCGTCTCGGTGGTCTCCGGCAAGCCGATCCCGGACGAGCGCCTGGAGGCGCGCCCCGACGCGGCGACGCTGGCGGGCGAGGAGCTCTAGCCCCGCGCGCCCCGGTGCCCCGCGCGGGCACCGGGGGCGGCCCCGTCAGGGCAGCGCGGCGCCGGGGCCGTGCTCGTCGCGGGGCAGCTCGCCCTCGACCACGGCGAGCACCTCGATGGCCTCGAGCCGCACCGGCCCCGAGGTCGTCAGGAACGCGGTGTCGGCCGCGTCGCGGCCGGTGGCGATGCGCAGCAGCGCCGGCCGGGGTGCCAGGCGGGTGGCGTCGACGACCTCCCAGGTGCCCTCGGGGGCCGCCTCGACGACGGCGTGGAAGTCCATCGGGGATAGCCCCGGGGCGTAGGCGGAGCACAGCCGGGCGGGCACGTCCAGCGCCCGCAGCAGCGCGGTGGTCACGTGCGCGTAGTCGCGGCACACGCCCTGGCGGGCCAGCAGGGTCTCCAGCGCGGTGTCGGTGGGCGAGCTGGAGCCGGGCACGTACTCCAGCCGCTCGTGCACCCAGGCGGCCACCGCCGCCGGCAGCTGCGCGCGCGGCACCTCGCCGAACTCGCGCGCGGCGAAGGCGCCGAGGCGGTCGGAGGGGCAGTAGCGGCTGGGCCGGGTCAGCTCCCAGCGCTCCAGGGCGCCGAGGCGCTGCCCGGTGCGCCGCCCGGCGCGCACGGTGGCGGCGTACGCCACGGCCGTGCCCCCGGCGGGCGCGGTGAAGCGGTGCAGCACGGCCCCGTCGCCGGCCTCGACGGCGGTGACGTCCACGGGCCCGTCCGGGCCCTCCACGCGCAGCTCCTCGGCCACCACCCGCTGGCCGGGGCGGCGTGCCACGGCCAGCAGCAGCGCGGCCTCGGAGGGCGCCTCGGCCTCCAGCTCCAGGCGGGCGCGCACCGTGGTGACCGGTGCGGGGGAGGGGGCGGTGGCGGTGTCCGGCACGGCGGGAGTCTGCCGCACGCGCCCCCGGGCGCGCAGGGGTCCCCGGGCGGCGCGCCGGGGCCAGCGCGTGCGCGCGCCGACCGGGGCGCCTAGCGTCGCGGGCGTGCACGTCGCGATCGCCGGGGCCCACGGCAAGGTGGCCCGCCTGCTGACCCGCCTGCTCACCGAGCGCGGCGACGAGGTGACCGGGCTCGTGCGCGACCCGGCCCACGTGGCGGACGTGGGCGGCGACGGCGCCCGGGCGGTGGTGCTGGACCTGGAGTCCGCCGACGCCGTCGAGGTGGCCGGCGCGCTGCGCGGGGCGGACGCGGTGGTCTTCGCCGCCGGCGCCGGGCCCGGCAGCGGCGCGGCCCGCAAGGACACCGTGGACCGCGCGGCGGCGGTGCTGCTGGCCGACGCCGCCGAGGCGGCCGGGGTGCGCGACTACCTGCTGATCTCCTCGTACGGGGTGGACGCCGTGCGCGACGGCGCGGCGCCGCCGGAGCTGGACGAGGTGTTCGTCGCCTACCTGCGCGCCAAGCTGGCCGCCGAGCAGGAGCTGCTGGCGCGCGCCGCGGCCGGCCGGCTGCACGTGACGGTGCTGCGGCCCGGCGGCCTGACCGACGAGGCCCCCGCGGGGCGGGTGCACCTGGACGCCTCCGTCGAGCGCGGCAGCGTGCCGCGCGCGGACGTGGCGGCGGTGTGCCGCGAGCTGCTGGACGTGGCCGCCACGGTGCCGCTCGGCGGGCGGGTGCTGGAACTGGTCGGCGGCGCGGAGCCCGTGGAGCTGGCGGTGGCGCGCCTGGCGGCGCACGACGGCGGCGCCACCGGCTGACCGGCCGCGCCGGCCGGGCCGCGCACCGGGGGCTCGCGGGTCGCGCACCGAGGACTCGCGGGGCGGTCGCGGGGTGGTCGGCGCCGGTCCGCGGGTGCGCCAGACTGGGTGCCCCCGCTCCCGTGACCGCTGGAGGAACCGTGCCCGCCCTGCACCCCGCGCAGGCCCCCGCACCCCGCGCGCTGCTGCTGGAGAACATCCACGCCGACGCGCGGACCCTGCTGCACGAGGCCGGCTGGGAGGTCGAGACGGCCGCCGGCGCCCTGGACGAGGGCGAGCTGGTCGAGCGCCTGGACGGGGTGCAGCTGCTGGGCATCCGCTCCACCACCCACGTCACCGCCAAGGTGCTGGAGAACGCCCCCGCGCTGCGCGCGATCGGCGCGTTCTGCATCGGCACGAACCAGGTCGACCTGCCCGCCGCGGCCGCGCACGGCGTGGCCGTCTTCAACGCCCCGTACAGCAACACCCGCAGCGTCGTGGAGCTGGCGCTGGCGGAGGTCATCGCCCTGACGCGGCGGCTGACGGTCAAGGACCGCCTCATGCACGCCGGGGTGTGGGACAAGTCCGCCGCCGGCGCGCACGAGGTGCGCGGGCGGCGCCTGGGCATCGTCGGCTACGGCAACATCGGCTCGCAGCTGTCGGTGGTGGCCGAGGCGCTGGGCATGAGCGTGTTCTTCTACGACACCGCCGACCGCCTCGCGCTGGGCAACGCGCGCCGCTGCGGCAGCCTGCACGAGGTCCTCGAGGTCGCCGACGTGGTGACGCTGCACGTGGACGGGCGCAGCAGCAACAGCGGCTTCTTCGGCGAGGAGGAGTTCGCCCGGATGCGCCCGGGCTCGATCTTCCTGAACCTCTCGCGCGGCTTCGTCGTCGACCACGCCGCGCTGCGCCGGCACCTGGAGTCCGGCCACATCGCCGGCGCCGCGGTCGACGTCTTCCCGCAGGAGCCCAAGGGCCGCGGCGAGGCGTTCGAGTCGGAGCTGCGCGGGCTGGACAACGTCATCCTCACCCCGCACGTGGGCGGCTCGACGGAGGAGGCGCAGGAGGACATCGGCCGGTTCGTCGCCGCCAAGCTGCGCGACTACGCCCTGCACGGCTCCACGACGCTGAGCGTGAACCTGCCGCCGCTGGCCACGGAGACCGCGCCCGGCCGGGTGCGCCTGGCGCACCTGCACCGCAACGTGCCCGGGGTGCTCGCGGCGATCAACCGGATCCTGGCGGACGAGGGCGTGAACATCGAGGGCCAGCAGCTCGCCACCCGCGGCGAGCTGGGCTACGTGGTCACCGACATCGCGGCCGCGGCCTCCGAGGACGTCGGCCGGCGCCTGCGCGAGCTGCCCGAGACGGTGCGGGTGCGCCAGCTGGGCTCGCTGGGCTGAGGCGCGCGCCGGTGGGCGGGGACGCGGCGGTGCGGCTGCTGCTGCTGGCCGACACCCACCTGCCGCGGCGGGCGAGGGAGCTGCCCGCGCAGGTGTGGGCGGCGGTGGACGCCGCCGACGTCGTGGTGCACGCCGGCGACTGGGTCGACGCGGCCACCGTCGAGGCGCTGGCCGCGCGCGCCCGGCGCCTGGTGGGCGTGGCCGGCAACAACGACGGCCCCGACGTGCGCGCGCTCGTGCCCGCGTTCGCGTCCTTCACCGCCGGCGGGGTGCGCTTCGGCGTGGTGCACGAGACCGGCGCGGCCGCCGGGCGCGAGCGCCGCTGCGACGCGCTGCACGCCGGCGCGCTGGACGTGCTCGTCTTCGGGCACAGCCACGTGCCGTGGGACTCCACCACCGCGTCAGGGTTGCGGCTGCTCAACCCCGGCTCGCCCACCGACCGGCGCCGGCAGCCGGCGTGCACGTACCTGACGCTGACGGCCGCCGGCGGCGCGGTGCGCGACGTGGTGCTGCACGCGCTGCCGCCGCGCCCGCCTCAGCCCCGGCGCACCGCCACCCGCGCCTCGGCGCCGTCGGCGGCCAGCAGCGTCTCCGGCGCCACGCCGGTCATCCAGTCCAGCACCTCCACGCCGTCGGTGGCCAGGGCGCGCTCGAGCACGTGGGCCTCCAGCAGCCGGCCGGGGGAGTAGCGGGCGAAGCGGGTGCTGAAGCGCCCCTCCAGCACGCCGTAGCGGGCCCCGTCGCGCACGCCCAGCACGTAGGCGGCCAGCTGCTCGTCCAGGTGCAGCGTGACCACCTCCAGCACCCCGGCCGCGCACAGCTCGCGGGCGCGCGCCAGCCAGCCGGCGCGCCCGGCGGGGGTGTCCAGCACGCACGGCAGCCCGTGAGCGTCGTCGCGGTCGCGGTGGGCGAGCTCCAGCTGCGGCAGCAGCTCCTCGAGCCGCTCCGGGTCCGACGTGCTCGCCCAGCGGGCCGCCACCCCGTCCGTCCCCAGGCGGTTGTGCGACTTGCGCAGCGTCTTGCGGGTGCCGTGGCTGAACAGCGCGCCGTCCCCGGCCGGGCGGTGCTGCACGGGCACCGGGGCCAGCGCCTCCACGCGCGCGCCGGCGCCGTCGGCCAGCGCGGCGGTGACGGCGTCGTCGGGCAGGTCCTCCAGCGCCAGGGCGCCGCCGCCGGCGGCCGCGCCGACGGCCAGCGCCCGGCCCAGCGCGGCGGCGGCGGCCGGGTCGGCGGCGGCCACGCCGGCGAGGTAGCCCTCGCCGCCGGAGAGCAGGACGCTGCGGCGCGCGCCCGGGCGCAGCGGGTCCGCCTCCTCGGCCAGCACGGCGGCCGCGCGCAGCCGCCCGTCGGCGCCGCGCACGAGCGCGGCCCAGGGCGCCGCGTCCGGCAGCACCGACAGGCGGGCGCGCCACCAGGGCAGGCGCGCGGTCAGCGGCTGCCCCAGCGCGGCGGCCAGGGCCTCGGCCTCGGGCAGGGCGGCGGCGACGGCCGCGGCGCCGCGCAGCAGCTCGGCGCCGTGCAGCAGCTCGCCGCCGCCGGCGGTGCGCGGGCGCGGGAGGGCGCCGGTGAGCAGGCTCACGGGGCCACCGCCGCGACGGCCGGGGCCGGGGACGCGGGGGAGGCCGCGGACGCGGGGGAGGCCGGGGACGCGGGGGAGGGCACGACCGGCGCGACGTGCTGCGGGGCGGCCGAGCGGTGCCGGGTCACCCACGCCTCCAGGTCGGCCGGCGGCAGGGCCTTGGCGTAGTACCAGCCCTGCACGACGTCGCAGCCGGCCTCGGTCAGCTCGCGGCACGTCGGCTCGTCCTCGACGCCCTCGGCGACCAGCCGCAGGCCCAGCGAGTGCGCCAGCATGACCGTCGAGCGGACGATGGCGCGCGCGCGGGGGTCGGCCACCAGGTCGGTGACGAACGAGCGGTCCAGCTTCAGGTCGTCCACCGGCAGCTGGCGCAGGTAGGCCAGGGAGGAGTAGCCGGTGCCGTAGTCGTCGACGGCCACGCGCACGCCGCGCCGGCGCAGGCCCGCCAGGATCACCTGGGCGCGCTCGCGGTCGGCCATGAGGAAGTCCTCCGTGATCTCGATCTCCAGCAGGTGCGCGGGCACGCCCTTGGCGGCCAGCAGCAGCGCGACGCGCTCGGGCAGGCGCGGGTCCGAGAGCGAGGAGGCCGAGAGGTTCACGGCCACGGCCAGCGGCATCCCGGCGCGGCGCCACGCGGCGGCCTGGTCCAGGGCCTGCTCCAGGACGGCGGTGGTCATCTCCTCCATGAGCCCGGCGCCCTCCACGACGGGCAGGAACGCGTCGGGGTAGAGCAGCCCGCGGGTGGGGTGCTGCCAGCGCACGAGCGCCTCCACGCTGCCGACGTGGCCCGTGGTGGTGTCGACCTTGGGCTGGTAGTGCAGCGTCAGCGCGCGCCGCTCGACGGCGTCGCGCAGCAGCGCGGCGGTGGCCAGGCGGTCGCCGGAGGCGAACTCGTCGGTCTCGACGCTGTACGTGAAGGTGCCCAACCCCTGCGTCTTGGCGCGGTACATCGCCACGTCGGCCCGGCGCAGCAGCGCCGAGGCGTCCAGCTCGCCGGCCGGCAGGACGGAGACGCCGACGCTGGTGCGCACGCGCACCTGCACGCCCTCCACCGCCACCGGCGCCTCCAGCAGGGCGTGCACCTGGGCGGCGTGCGCGTCGGCGCCCGCGCCGGCCGGCAGCAGCACGGCGAACTCGTCGCCGCCCAGGCGCGCCACGTGCGCACCGGCGCCCTCGGCGAAGCGCCGCACCCGGCCGGCGACGGCGCGCAGCAGCTCGTCCCCGGCGTGGTGGCCGAGGCTGTCGTTGACCTCCTTGAAGCGGTCCAGGTCCAGCAGCAGCAGGGCCACGGGCACCTGCGGCTCGCGGCGCCGCTCGGCGGCGGTGCGCTCCACGGCGCGGTACAGGGCGCGGCGGTTGCCCAGGCCCGTCAGCTCGTCGGTCAGCGCCAGCTCGCGGCTCTCGGCCAGGTTGGCGACCTCGCGGAAGGTCAGCAGCAGCCGGCCCAGGGCGGCCACCACGGTCGCGGCGGCCAGGCCCACGGCCACGGAGTGCAGGTGCAGGGAGTGGTCGGTGACGAGCACGCCCAGCGCCAGCGCGGTGGACAGCAGCGGCACCGCCACGACGGCCCAGCGGGGCAGGCGCGAGCCGCCGGCGCGCGCGGGCCAGCCCGGGGCGAGGGCGACGAGGACGACGCCGAGCACCCACACCCCGTCGCCGGTGCGCCCGGGCACGTAGGTGCCCTGCGCGGTGTGCAGCAGGTACGCCAGGTCGGCCAGGACGAAGAGGACCAGACCGGCGGCCAGCAGCCACAGGCCCGCCGAGGGGCGCCAGCCGTGCATGGACAGCACCGCGGCCAGCAGCACGAGCAGCACCAGGTCCAGCAGCGGGGAGGCGGAGGTGACCGCCACGGCGGCCCACCCCTGCGCGGGCGCGTCCAGCACCGGGCCGACGGCGACCGCGGCGGCCACCGCGCCCACGGCCAGGCCCGCCACGACGCCGTCGAGCCACAGGGTGCCGGCGAAGCGCTGCGCGCCGCGGCGGGCGGTGAGCACGAGGGCGGCGAAGGCCAGCGGGTAGAAGGACAGGAAGAGCGCGTCGGCGGGCGAGGGGTACGGCGGGTCGGCCATCGGGCGGACCACGAACGCCCACACCACGTTGCCCGAGCCGTACAGCGCCAGGCCCGCGGCCAGCAGCAGCGCGCCGGTGCGGCCGGCGGGCGCGCGCAGGGCGCGCACCAGGCACAGCAGCGCGGCACCGGCGTAGGCGAGGTTGTTCAGCACGCCGTCGAGCGCGACCACGTAGCCGTCGACGGGCCGCACCCCCGGGACGGTGCTGAGCATGAAGGCCGCGGCGGGCAGCAGCAGCGCGGCGTGCAGCGCCACGCGCCGGCGCGGGCGGCGCGCCCGCGGTGCAGCGGGCGTGGGCGGTGCGCTCACGTCGACCTCCTTCCGTGCGTCAGGGAGGTCTTCGGTGCCGCGCGGCGACGGCTGCACCCCCCGAACGGGTGGTGCCCCGGCCCCGCGGCGCCGCCCGCGCTCGCGCCGCGTCACGCCAGGCTCGTCGCGACGGCGCCGGCGAGGACGGCCAGGACGCCGGCGGCCTGCACGGGCCGCAGCCGCTCGCCGTGCACCTGGCGCGCCAGCACCACGGTGACCGCCGGGTACAGCGAGGCCAGCACGGCCACGACGCTGACGAGCTCGCCGCGCGAGGCCAGGGCGTAGGCGGCGGTGGCGGCCAGGTCGAGCACGCCCAGCGCCAGCAGCGGCGGCAGGTCGCGCGCGCCCACCCGCTGCTCGCCGCGGCGGGTGGCCGCGGCGGCGAGCACGACGAGGACGGCGGAGGTGACCCGCATCCCCAGCAGCGTGGCGGGCACGGAGGCGGCGCTGCCGCGCGCCAGGGCCCAGACCTCCACGCCGAACAGCGCGGCGGCCACCAGCGCCAGCAGCACCGCGCCGCCCTGCCGGCGTCCACCGCCGCGCAGGTCGGGACCGGCGGAGAGCACCACGCCGGTGAACGCGACGGCCACGCCGGCCAGCTGCAGCGGCGCGGGCCGCTCGCCGGCGGCCAGCCCCAGCAGCACCGGCAGCGCGGTCCCGCCGGCGGCGATCGGGGCGACCACGCCCATCGTGCCGCGCGCCAGGGCGGTGTAGAGCGCCGCCATCGCCCCGGCCCAGGTGACGCCGGCGAACACCGACCAGCCCAGCCAGGAGGCGGCCGGGCCCGCCGGGCGGACGCCGACGAGGCCGCCGAGCACGGCCAGCAGCACGGCGCAGGAGAGCACCTGGGAGACGGCGAGGACCTGCACGGCGCGCAGGCGGCGGCTGACGGTGCCGCCGAGGAAGTCGGAGGTGCCCCACAGCGCGCTGGCGAGCAGGGCGAGCGCGGCGCTCACGCGCGCCGGGCCGGGGGGTGGCCGCTGGGGGCGGGGGGGCGGATCACGCTCGTGGTCGTCGGCGCCGCGGGCGCCGGCCTTGAGCGCGCCGCGCCGGGCGCGACGGGGCCCGGGCACCCGTCCCCGGCGGGAGGGGCGCCCGGGCCCGCGCGCCCGTCCCGGTCGCGCCCGGGTCGGGGGGGTGGATCGGGTGGATCGGGTGGGGCGGGTGGGGCGCTCAGTGCTT
>NZ_JBJLRD010000002.1:0-136169 GCF_050871305.1 Kineococcus gypseus
CGGGTCTGTGGCAGGTCAGCGGTCGCAGCGACCTGGACCTGGAGGAGTCCACGCGGCTGGACCTGCAGTACGTGGAGAACTGGTCCCCGGCGTTCGACGCGATGATCCTGGCCAAGACGGTCAAGGCGGTGCTGGGGGGGCGCGGGGCGTACTGAGCAACCCCCGGGCCACCGGCCGGGCGCACCCGCCCGGCCGGCTAGAAGACCTCTGCCCCGCAACGGGTCCGCGCTCGCCCCGTTCTGCCGCGATGCCCCGCGCCGGGTTGCGCCCGCGCCTGCCCGTTCGGCCCAGGCGCACCTGACCCGTTCGGCCGATTTGCCCCCGGGGGTCGTGACGTGGTTACCATGTGCTAGTACCCCGCTACGTCAAGTAAACAGCAATGCTCTGCTCGGACGACCTCGACAGAGGAGGTGTGATGAGTACGCAGGACACCCTCGACGTCCCCGCCCCCCGGGCGATGCTCGAACGGCGCGCCCCCGCGACCATCCGCACGCACCGCACCCCCACCCTCTCCATCGTCATCCCCGCCCACAACGAGGCCACCACCCTGCGCCGCGGCCTGCAGGCCCTCGCCAGCGCCGCCGTCGACGAGGTTCCCGAGGTGGTCGTCGTCGCCAACGGCTGCACCGACGACACCGCCGAGGTCGCCCGCGCCGCCGGCGTCGAGGTCGTCGAGCTCGACGAGGCCTCCAAGTCGGCCGCTCTGCGCGCCGGCGACGTCGTCGCGGGCGCCTTCCCGCGCATCTACCTCGACGCGGACATCACCCTGCTGCCGGGCACCCTGGACGCGCTGGCGCGCAGCCTGCGCGAGGGCGACCTGCTCGCCGCGTCCCCGCACGTGCAGTTCGACACCTCATCCTGCTCGTGGGCCGTGCGGGCGTTCTACGCCGCCTACCGCGAACTGCCCTACGTGCGCGAGGGCCTGGTCGGCCTGGGCGTCTACGGGATGTCGCGCGAGGGCCGCACGCGGTTCGCCGAGTTCCCGGACGTCACCAGCGACGACCTGTTCGTGCAGCGGCTCTTCGCCGAGCACGAGCGCGGGACCAGCGGCGGCGCGTTCGTCGTCGACGTCCCCAAGGACCTGCGCAACCTGCTGAAGGTGCGCGTGCGCACCGCCGCGGGCAACGCGCAGCTGAGCGCGGCGGAACCGGCCGCGACGAGCACGGGGCTGGCGGGGACCGACGCCGCCGTCCCCGAGCGCTTCGCCCGCACCACCTCCAGCACCTCCTCCGCCCTGCTCAAGCTCGTCGTGCGGCGCCCCGCGCTCATCCCGTCCCTCGCCGTCTACACGGCCGTCACCGTCGCGTCCCGGGTGCTCGCGCGCACCGGGCGGGGTTCCGCCTGGCAGCGGGACTCCTCGACGCGCTGAGCACCGTGGCGGAGCACGTGGTCCCCGACCCCGCGACCGGCGGCGAGCGCGCCGCGCGCCGGCGCGTCGTGGTGGACGGGGTAGCGTTCGACGCGCTGCGCGAGCAGGAGGTCGTCGAGCACGTCCTGGCCGCCCTCGAGCGCGGCGAGGGCGGCAGCGTCGTGACCCCCAACGTCGACATCCTGCGCCAGCTGCGCCGCCCGGAGAACCGCGGGATCACCGAGCGGGCCGAACTCGTCGTCCCCGACGGCATGCCGATCGTGTGGGCGAGCCGGTTGCAGGGCGAGGGCCTGCCCGAGCGGGTGACCGGGTCCTCGCTGATCTGGTCCCTCTCGCGCGCGGCCGCGTCCGCCGGCCGCTCGGTGTACCTGCTCGGCGGCGCCGAGGGGATCGCCGAGCGCGCCGCGCAGGAGCTGCGGCAGGACGTGGAGGGTCTCGAGGTCGCCGGCTGGGACTGCCCCCCTCTCGGCTTCGAGGCGCGGCCCGAGCAGCTCGCGCGGACGGTCGGCGACGCCGTCGAGGCGAAGCCGGACCTGGTGTTCGTCGGGCTGGGGTTCCCCAAGCAGGAGAGGCTCATGGAGCTGCTGCGCGCGGAACTGCCCGGCGCGTGGTTCGTCGGGTGCGGCGGCGCGCTGACGATGGTGGCCGGTGAGGTGTCGCGCGCGCCCGAGTGGGTCCAGCGCAGCGGCCTGGAGTGGGTGCACCGCCTCGCCAAGGAGCCGCGCCGCATGGCCAAGCGCTACCTTGTGCACGGTGTTCCCTACGCCACCGGTCTGGTGGTGCGGTCCGCTCGTCGGCGGGTGGGCAGTCGCGCGGGATGATGGCTGATGGACAGGTGATCGACGTTTCTGGCGTGCAGGTTCGAACGGCCGAGGACACGACCCGTGCTGCGTGGCCGAGCGTGACGGTCGTCGTGCCCGTGCACGGCGACCGCGGCCTGCTGGTGCGCACCGCCCGTGCCCTGGCGGCTCAGGACTACCCCGGGTCCGTCGACGTGGTCCTGGCCGACAACGGCGACAACGGCTCGCTGCAGGAGTCCCTGGACGCCCTGCCCTCGGTGCGACTGGTCCGTGAAGAGCGCCCCGGCTCCTACGCCGCCCGCAACGCCGCGGTCGCCCACGCCGCCGGCGAGGTGCTGGCGTTCACGGACGCCGACTGCCTGCCAGACCCCGGCTGGCTGCGCGAAGCGGTCCGTGCCCTGCGGGAGTGCGACCGCGCTGCGTTCGTCGGGGGCGCCGTGCACCTCTTCAGCGCCGACCCCGCGCACCCGACCCTCGCCGAGCTGTGGGACTCCCTCAACTTCCTGCAGCAGGAGGCGTACGTCACCACGGGCGGCTGGGCCGCCACGGCCAACATGGTCACGCTCCGCTCGACGTTCGAACGGGTCGGTCCGTTCGACGAGCGGCTGAAGAGCGGGGGGGACCGCGAGTGGGGCGAGCGCGCCGTGCGGCAGGGGGTCCGAGCGCTCTACTGCGCTGCTGCCGTCGTCCGCCATCCCGCGCGCCGCCGCATGGCCGAGCTGCACGCCAAGGCGCGCCGCGTCACGCGCGGCGACGTGGAGACCAGGCGTCGCGCGGGCGCGCCCCTGTTCGACCCCGGTGTGCTGCGGTCCAGCATCAACCCGAGCTTGCGTTCCACGTACCGCCGCTCCGCTGAGCTGGTCGACGCCTCACCGGCTCTGCGGCTGCGGTACGTCGTCGTCGCGGTGTGGATGCGGTACTACGTGCTGGGCGCCAAGCTCCTGCGCGCCCTGCCCGTGCGGGTGACCAGCCGCTGAGGTCCTCAGGGGCGTCGCGCAGCCCGTCGGGTCGCGACCGTCCGGAAGACGCCTGAGAGGCGCTCGGCCGTGGATTCGAGGGTGAACCGCTCGATCACGCGCTCCCTGGCCCGGCGGCCGCGTTCCTCCGCTCCGGCAGGATCGAGCAGCGCCTCGACGAGCGCGTCCGCCAGGCGGTGCGGCTCATCAGGAGCGACCACCCACCCGCAGGTGTCGTCGAGCGTTTCGGGGATCCCTGCCACGGCGGTCGTGACGACGGGTTTCGCCCGCGCCATGGCTTCGCGCAGGACGACGGGCAGGGCGTCGGTGTCACCGTCCGGGGGAACGGCGCAGTTCAGGACGAAGACGGAGCTCGCGGAGATCGCGGCGAGCGACTCGTCGTGCGAGCGTGGTCCACGCATCTCCACCACGTCGTCGAGGCCGAGCTCGGTCACGAGCGCACGGACCTCCTCCTCCAGCTCCCCCCCTCCGATGATTTCCAGCGTCGCGTCGGGGACCCGCTCGTGCACGAGCGCCATCGCCCGGATCAGCCCGGGGAAACCCTTCTTGGGGACCATCCGGCCCACCGAGACGACTCGACGCGACTGCCTCGGAGGCGCTGGCGGCTCAGCCGGGACGTCGACGCCGCAGGGCACCAGGTGCGTGGAGGGCTTCGACAGCCCGTGCGAGCGCAGCAGGTCCTCGTTGTAGGTGCACACGTTGACCACTGCGTCGAACTGCTCGAGGAAATCGACAGCGGCTTCCGTGTCCCTGTAGATGTCCGCGGCGTGGACGGTGATGGTGGCCGGCACGTCGAGGAGCGTCGCCAGGTAGAGCGTGCACCAGGCGTGCTCGAAGGCGAAGTGCGTGTGGCAGGCCAGCACCTCGCGCGTGCGCAGGTCGCGCGCCAGGGTCGGCAGGTAGCGCACCGCGGTCCACCGGACGTAGGCCGGCCCGCGGCGCATCAGCTTCCACATCCGGCGGAAGCGGAACGGGTGCCGCAACGCCCACCACGAGGTGTCGCGCAGGCTGCGCGGCCAGGGCAGCCGACGAGCCAACGCGTGCTCGCCGGCCCAACCCTCGGGCACGTTCTCGGTGTAGCTGTGCCGCAGGGCGATGACGTCCACCCGCAGACCCGTGCGACGCAGTGACAGCACCTCGTTGCGCACGAAGGTCTGCGACAGGCTGGGGTAGTCCCGTGGGAGGTAGACCACCCGGGGTATGGCCTCACGCACGCGGCTGCACCTCGCTCGGAGGGGCGTCCCAGCCGCTCGTCCTGAGGACGTGCACCAGCCTGCGCGCGTTCAGATCGGGATCGAACTCCTCGGCCACGTGCTGACGTCCCCTGCGGCCCATCTCGGTGCGCTCGACGCTGCTGGCGGCGGCAGCGGTACGGAGCGCCACCTCCAGGGCCCGTACGTCACCCGAGGTGATCACCCAGCCCTCGACGCCGTCACGCACCAGTTCGGGGATGCCGGCGACCGCGGTGGTGATCACGGGGAGCGCCGTCGCCAGCGCCTCCATGAGCACGACGGGAACGCCCTCGGCGAAGCTCGGCAGGCAGAAGACGTCCGCCCACGCGTAGTGGTCGGGCAGGGCCTCGTTGGCGACCGGGCCCACGAGCTCGACGACGTCCGCGGTGCCCTGCCGCTGCGCCTGGAGCGCGAGCTCGCCCGCGAGGGGGCCCGCGCCGACCACGCGCACCTGCACGTCGAGCGGTTCGGGGCCCCGGCGGAGCGCTGCGACGGCGTCCAGCAGGACGGACGGCCCCTTCTCCGGCACCAGGCGCCCCACGAACAACACCCGCAGGGGCGTGTTCGGGCGCGCGGCCCTCTCGCCCGAACGATCGGCGAAACGCTCGACGTCCACGGACATCCGCACCAGGCCGAGCTTCGACCAGTGCTCGGGCGACGTGTGGCGCATCAGCTGCCCCTTGCAGAAGTCGCTGATGCACGCGACGGCGTCGGCTGAGCGGACCTTGGCCGGCAGGTCGAAGGTGTCCACGAACTCGAACTCGGTGGGTCCGTGCATGGACATGGTCCACCGCCAGCCGCTGCCGGGCCCGTCCTGCGCGCGCCCCATCGCCACGACGAGGCGGGCGATGTCGGCTCCGTTGTTCGCGAAGTGCACGTGCAGGTGGCGCAGATCGCGCCGCCGCATCTCCTCCAGCAGCACGAGCGCCTCGGCCAGGTAGAAGCACTGCCAGAGCTTGTTGCGCGCACCGCTCGGCCCGGACCTGGCGGCCAGGCGCGCCCCGGCGGCCAGGGTCCGGGGCCGCCGCAGCGAGGCGACCCCGGTGCGGGGCAGGCCCGCCAGGCGCTCGCGGCCCAGCAGGACGGTGGTGCGGGCAGCCTCCCGGCGGCTGCGCGTGGACCGGTGCTGCTCTTCGGCGGTGGGGCGCACGGAGAAGGTGTGGACCTCCACGCCGCGAGCGCGCAGCGCTTCCACCTCGCTCTCGATGAAGGTGTGCGACAACGTCGGGTACTCGCTGACGAGGTAGGCGAGGGCTCTCCGGGTACCGGTGCGCCGTGCCCCCGGCGCCCCGGTCGAGGCGTCGCCGGGTGGAGTGACCGGTGCCGGTGGCGAACCCATGCCCGCACCCTAACGAGAGGTGCGGTGGTGACCAAGCGCGTCGTAGCTGTCACAGGACGTCGCGGTACCATGCGTCGACTCGTGGTCGTGAGCCGACTGCCCAGACCTGAGGAGGATCAGACGCACGTGGTGCCGCCGGTCGTGAGCATCATCATCCGCACGTACAACTCCGCTGTCACCTTGAACGCCACGATCGACTCGGTGCGTGCCCAGAGCTGTCCTGTGGAGGTCGTGATCGTCGACTCGGGGTCCACGGACGACACCTTGCGCATCGCGCACGAGCGTGCCGAGCAGGTGGTGACCATCGCCCACGAGGACTTCTCCTACGGCGGAGCCCTCAACGCGGGAGCTCGAGCCGCTGCGGCCCCGTTCCACGGGGCGCTCTCCAGCCACACGCTGCTGCCTCGCCGGGACTGGGTGGAGATCGGCCGACGGCACCTGGAGGCCGGGGCCGTCGCCGCGTGCGGCGGTGAGGTGGACGGTGACGACCGGCCGCTGACCGCGCCGCTGCGCGCCGATGCCGACTACCTCGCCCGCCACCGCTACTGGGGCTTCACCAACACGGCGAGCGTGTGGCGCTCCGAGGTGTGGCGCGTCCACCCGTTCGACGAGTCGCTGGTGGCCACGGAGGACCAGGAGTGGTCCTGGCGCGCCGTCGCCGGCGGCGGGCACCTGGTGGTCGACCCGCGCCTGACCGTCAGCGGCAGTCACCGCCGCACGGCGGGGGTGCGGGCCTACCACCGCCGCATGGTCGCGGAGATCCGCGCGCTCGAGCACATGCGCCCCCTGGAGCGCTACCGCGTGAGCGATGCGATCGCCGACTGGGCGCGTCCCGCCCCGCACGACCCGTTCGTCTCCCGCGCGCGCCGCTTCGGGCGCACCCGCCTGCTCGACGTGGTGGCCCGGTGGGACGCGGGAGCACAGTCGCGCAAGGGTGCGGTGCCGCAGCCGCGCATCGTCCCGGAGGAGCAGGAGGATCGTCGTGCCTGAGAGCGCGCTGCGCGCGGTGGCGGTGCTGCCGGTCCGGGGTCACGCCGCGCTGCTGGACGGTGCGCTGCGCGCCCTGGCGGAGCAGACCCGGCCACCGGACGAGGTCGTCGTCGTCGACGACAGCCCCGAGCCCGTGCTGCACCTCGACCCGCCCGTGCGCGTGGTCCACAGCGGGGGAGCGGGGCCGTACGCCGCGCGCAACCTCGGCGTGGCGGCCGTCGACGCCGACGTCGTGCTGTTCCTCGACGCGCGCAGCAGGCCGCGACCCACCTGGGTGGAGCGCACGCTCGAGCGCTTCGAGGACCCGTCGGTGGGCATCGTGGGTTCGGACACGCTCGTGCGTGGCGGAACCTCCCTGGCGGAGCGGGCGAGCGAGGTCCAGCAGTTCAGCCGTCTGGACAAGTACGTCAGCGCGCCCTTCTTCCTGCCCTACCTCCCCACCTGCAACCTCGCCGTCCGCAGAGCCGACTTCGACGCCGTCGGGGGCTTCTCGACGGTCCGCAGCGGAGGGGACGCCGACCTTTGCTGGCGCCTGCAGCGCGCGACCGGCCACCGCATGGACGTGGTGGACGAGGTGCTCATGGAGTGGATCCCGCGGGACCGCGCGCGTGAGCTCCTCGAGCAGAACTACCGCTACGGCAGGAGCCACCACGGCTTGCGCCGCGAGTGGTCCGACCGGGGGCTGCCGGTGGTCGACCCGCTGCCCACCTGGCGCCTGGCGGCACGCAGCACCAGGGCGGCTCTGCGCTTCGTCGGCTCCCTGCCGCTCGGGGCCGACTCACGCGCCGAGCGCTTCGTGCCCCTCGCCGGCGCCTGCTTCGACTGGGGCTACTGGGTGGCGCACCACCGAGCGCGCACCGGGCGCTCGACCCGCACGACGAGTCCGGCCGGCACGGCGCCACCGGGCTGACGGCGCCACCCGTCCCGCCGTCAGGGCTTGCCGTAGTTCTCGGGCAGGGCCTGCAGCTTGTCCCAGGGGAAACCACGCATGATCTCGTAGTGCGGCTTGCCCCGCATCAGGGCCGGCCACGGGTCGACACCGGTCGCGTTCGCCGTCGCGGTGCCGCTCTCCGCGGTCAGCGCGACCGCTCCCGCCTTGTCGGTGACGATGAACCCGTACTTCTGCGCTGCACGAGCCACCATCTTGCCGATCGGCGTGAGCTTGAGGGACTCGACGTCGACGGCGGGGTCGAGCCGCAGGCGCAGCCCCTCGGGGATGGCGTCGGGATCGGTGGAGAAGCCGTCGCTGCGCTGGGCGGGCCAGCTGAACGTCGTCCACTTCTTCGGCTCCACGATCTGCAACGACAGGGCGTGGTCGATGGACCCTGCCTGGACGTCCTTGATGCCGATGGCGCCCGCCGAGAAGGACAGCCCGGTGGCGGCTGCTCCGAACCCGCCGCTGAAGTACCCGGGGCTCGTGGACACCGCGTCGATGCGACCGCCCCAGCACGCCTGCCAGCGACCGTCCACCCGCTTGGCCCGCCAGAACTCCCACAGCTGGTCGGTGGACGGGGAGTAGATCGTCAGCTGCCCGTCGCTGCCGCGCGCGGGGACCGCGTCGTCCGGGATCGGCACGCCGGTGAACTGACCACCCGCACCGAGCAGGCCAGCGGGCGTGTACTTCTTCTTCTGGCAGTCGTCGAAGGCGACGTCCACGCGGCGCTGAGCCCCGCTGACCGTGTACACGTTGGTGCTGTAGTTGCTGACGTTGAACGCGGCGACGCCGTTGTAGAGCGTGGTGACCTGCCGGTGCAGGCCGGCGACCATCGCGGCCGAGCGCGGGTTCACGGGCGCCTTGCGCACGTCCTGCTTCCACACGCTCGTCGGCCCGAAGAAGGAGCCGCGCGGTGCGGTGTGGTCGTAGGCGGCCGGGAGCTTCGGCTGCGCTGCAGCGCGGCGCTGCGCGCGCAGGACGACGCCCCCGGGCGCGGAAGGCGCCGCCGCTGCGGTGACGGGGCCGTTGCCCGGCGCAGCAGCCGTCGTGGACGCCGCGGCGGGGGCCGCGCTGGTGGCGACGGTCGCCAGCGCTGCAGCGATCGCCACGGCGGCGACGGTTCGGCGGGGGGTGCGCACGATGCTCTCCTGGTGGTGTCGGTGAACCTCTGCACCACAGATCGGGTCGGCACCAGGACGGCTGCTGCTCTCCGGGTGAACTCGCCGGAGCTTGTACCTGGTCGGCGCACGCGGTGCCCCGCCACCTCACTGTGGGTGTCGCCAGGACCGTCCCGCTCACTCGAACGGCCACCGTCGCACGGCCCACCACGTGACCGTCGCTCTCCGTGGTGCCCTCACCCGAGTGCGCGCTCGCCCGGGTGCAGCACCCGCGGCAGGGGTGACCTCGGTGCTCCGCGGCGGTGTCGCGGCCCCGTACAGTGGGTCTCCTTGGAGGCACTAGCGGCTCCGGCCCTCACCCGGTCGGGTCAGCGCGCGCCCGGACGCGGCGCCGCAGCGGGCCGGAACGCTCCCGAGCAGCGAGGTGACGGTCGTGGCCCACGAACAACCGCCTGCGACGCCGCGAGCCCCGTGGTGGCGTCACCCGGGAGCGGCCGCGGCGCTGGCGGTCCTCGCCGTGGTCGCCGTCGTGCTCGTCGGCCGCGGCGACCGGTGGAGCTGGTGGTCGGTGGAGCCGGAGCCGTCCGCGGGGGACGGGAGGACGGCTCCGCGCGGGCACTACCCCTTCGGGGCGGCGAGCGTCTGGCGCCAGGAGGTCGGCGGAGCGCCCCTGCACCCCCGCTCCAGCGGCCTGGTGGCGCACCTGGCGAGGCAGGTCCGTGACCACTACGACGGCGTCGCCGCCTTCAACGTCAGCAACTACTCCACGTCCTTCTACAGCGTCCCGCCGGAACAGCCGCGCGTGGACGTCGCCTTCGACGACTGCCAGAAGAAGAAGTACACGCCCGCTGGCCTGCTCGGTGCGGGTGGTCAGTTCACCGGCGTGCCGATCCCGGACGACGCGGTCCCCGCGCGCGGCAGCGACGGGCAGCTGACGATCTACTCCCCGTCCACCGACCAGCTGTGGGAGTTCTGGCGGGCCAAGCGGGTGGACGGTCGCTGGCAGGCGTGCTGGGGCGGTCGCATCGACGCGGTGTCCACGAGCCCCGGGTACTTCACGGGCGGATTCGGGTCGAGCGCCAGCGGCCTGGCCGTCTCCGGCGGTGCCGTGCGCGTCGACGACGTGCGCGCCGGCCGCATCGACCACGCCGTCGCGCTGCAGATCGTGGAGCCGAAGAAGTGGACGACGTTCAGCTGGCCCGCCCAGCGCAGCGACGGCTTCTCCACCGATCCCGACGCCATCCCCGAGGGGCTGCGCCTGCGGCTCGACCCCGCCGTCGACGTCGAGTCCCTCGAGCTCACACCGGTCGCCCGCATGGTGGCCGAAGCCGCCCAGCGCTACGGGTTCATCGTGGTGGACAAGGCCGGCAGCGTGGCGGTCACCGGTGAGACGGGGGAGGCGACCGCTGGAGCCGTCGACCCGTGGGAGGAGCTCCTCGGCGGAGCGCCCCACTACCGCGTGATGGACGGCTTCCCCTGGGAGGACCTGCAGGCGCTGCCGCAGGACTACGGGCGACCGGACCGCTCGGACTGACCACTCACCGCGCGCCGTGCGGCGGCGACGTCCGCGCGCACCTCGGAGGCGTCCATCAACGGCGGGAGCACCGCCGCCTCGACCGCTTCGGGCACCTGGTCCCCGGGCCGGCGCTTCTTGACGACCCGTGCCGGGTTCCCGGCCACGACGGTCCACGGCGGGACGTCCGAGACGACCACGGAGCCGGCGCCCACGATGCTGCCCGTGCCCACCCGGCGGCCCGGCAGGATGACGGTGGCCGCGCCGATCCACACGTCGTCCTCGATGACGATGGGCCGGTCCTCGCGGAACCCCTGCTGGTTCATGGGGACGTCGAGCCGACGGGTCTCGTGAGCGGAGGCGAGCAGCACGCAGCGCGGACCCATCATGACGTCGCGACCGATGCGCACCGGCCCGATGACGAGCGCGTCCATGCCGATGTCGGAGCGGTCACCCACCACGATGCCCTTGCCCGAGCCGAACCACGCGCCGTGCTCGATGTTGACGTCCCGACCGCACTCGTCGAGCATCCAGCGGGCGCTGGCTGCCCGAGCGCGACGGGCGAGGCGCCCGCCGGGCCGCGGGGACCACGGCAGGTGGCGCGACAAGCCGAGGTAGATCGCCGTCGCGCTCAGCCGCTGGGCCCGGCGCACGGTGCTCACCGGACCGGGGGGAGGGGTGGGGTCAGCGTCGGTGCTCGTCACCGTCGGCAGCTCCTGAGAGGTGGGGGATCAACGCGATCCCGGCGATCAGCCACGTCAGCGTGTTGGGGAGCGGGTAGGGCACCGGGCTGAGCATGATGGTCACGCTCCAGACGGCCGTCAGCCCCAGCGACACGCCGTACCACTGGGCGAGGTCCCCCGGCGGGTAGCGCCGCTGGACAGCGGCGCGCCAGGGACCGCAGAGCACGCAGGCCAGGAACAGCAACGCCCCGGGGACGCCGAGCTCGGCGGCCCGCGAGAGCAGGACGTTGTGCACCTCGATGTTCACGTTCGTCAGGGCGTACGCGTCGGCCTGACGCACCCAGTCCTCGGACACGTCCAGGAAGCGCATCCAGCCGATCCCGGTCAGGGGCTCCTGCTCCACGATGCGCAGCGCCGCGTTGTTCGTGTTGTAGCGGTCCAGGACCGAGCGCACCGTCCCGGCCCGTTCGTCGACGCTGGCCCGCAGCCCGGGCACGACGGCGAAGAGGACCACCACGAGCACCGCGCCACCGGCCAGGGCCGCGGGGATGAAGCGGCGCAAGCGCCGGTTCGTCACCAGGACCGCGAGGGCCCCCAGCACGGTGCCGAGCCACACCGATCGGGTGAGCGACATCAGCACACCGCCGGCCGTGAGCACGACGGCGACCGCGCTGATCGCGCGCCACGACCCGCGGAAGCGGGCGGTGGCCAGGGCGGCGGCGAAGAAGCACGCCGAGCACGCCATGCCCATCGCCTCGGACGCGGCGAAGGGTCCGCGAGCACGCCCGAACTGGATGCCCACCGACTCGTCGCCGATGTACGACGGCCAGACCAGCGACCACGCCTCGAGCGTCTCCAGCACGGCGGTCACGCCCAGGTACAGGCCCAGGCCCACCAGGGTCTTCAGGAGCAGGTCGCGGCGGGCGGCCGTGGAGAACACGACCGGTGCGATGCAGAACATCACGAAGGGCACCACCACGCGGTCCAGCAGCGCGAAGAGGCCGTAGCGGTCCAGCAGGGTGCCGTGCGCGATCGCCGAGACAGCCGTGAGCAGGACGAGGGTGGCCATGGCGACGTGGACCGGCCGCAGGCGCAGGGGCCGCTGCCACGCCCACGGGTCGAGCAGCAGCAGGACGACGCCGGCGGCGAAGGTCAGGCGGTCCAGGCCGATCGGCGCCCGCAGGAAGTCCCAGTGCCCCGAGAAGATGTTGAGGACGATCGTCGCGAGGAAGAACCAGACGTAGGCGGGCGGTCGCACCTCCTGCTCGGCCGACGGTGACGCCGGCCGCGCGGCGCTCGGCTCGAGCGCCGCGCTCACGGCCGCCACGAACCGGAGCGCGCCTCCTCGGGCTGCCGCTCGGTCGACCGGTGGACGTCCACCCGCGGGTCGCCGGGACCGGGGCCGGCCTGCGAGCTCCGGCCGGCCCGCCGGCGCCGGTCGAGCAGGACCGCGATCACCAGGGCCGCGAACCCGCCCAGCGCCGCGCCGATCAAGCCGGCGCGCTGCAGCTTGCTGGAGGCGTCCGTGCGGGAGACCTCCGCCTCGCGCACGATGGTCAGCCCCGATGCCGGGGGCGTGTTGGTCACCGCGTTGCGGTACTGCGCGCTGAGCGCCTGCTGCTGGACCTCCAGGACGTCCAGCTCCGCGGCGGCCCGCTGCGCCGCGGCGCGGGCCTCGTCGACCTGCGCCTGCGAGCGTCCCGCGCCGACGGCGGCCCCGAGGGCCGCCTCGGCCGCCGAGGACGCCTGCTCGGCGGCCGCCACGCGGTCGGTGAGGTCGGTGTACTGCTGCAGCAGCTCCGCGGGCCCCGCGTCGGTGGCCTGGTTCACCTGCGCCACCAGCTGCTCGGCGACCGTCTGCGCCCCGCGGGTGGCCGCGTCCGCGCTGGAGGCGTCGACCTCGACGAGGACGACGCTCGACCCGGCGATGGGGGAGGCGGAGATGCGCCCCACGGTGTCCGCCTGCTCGCCGAGCACCGGCTGCAGGTCGTTCTGCGCCTGCCTGTCGTTGACGTAGCGCGCGACGTCGGAGGCCAGCTGCGTGGCCGCCAGCGAGTAGCCGGCCACGACGCGGGCGTCCAGGCTTTGGCTGCCCACCGCGACGCGCGCCTCCCCTGTGTACGTCGTGGGAGTCGTCTGGGCCGCGCCCACCCCGGCGCCGGCGCCGAGGACGACGAGCAGCGCGGCGAGCTTCCAGCGCCGGGTCAAGGCTGCCAGGGGGCTCGAGGGGGTGCTGGTGGGCTGGGCCACGGACGCTGCTCCATCTGACTCGGCGGTGGATGCTTCCAGTAGTCGGGTTGGAGCAGACAGTACCCGTCTTGGGCCGGGCGGTCGTCCACCTCACGGAGCGTGAGGACCGTTCCTCGAGGTTGAGCACGGTGAGCGGCCCGAGCACCGACAGCACGTCACGCAGAGCCACCGGTCCGCGGAGCCCTCTCGCGCGGGCTCCGCGGTGCGGATGGGGCGGGTGGCCGCCGGTCAGCCGATCAGCTGGGCGTCGGCCCAGTCGCCGTGGTCCTGGGTGGTGCCGTTGCCGGCATCGGTGACCACCAGGCGGATCTCGCTGGCGCCGGTGACGTCGGCCGTGAGCGTCGTGGCCGCTTGGCCGCCCTTGAGCACGCCGCTGTCGGCCAGCTTGGTACCGCCGTTCCAGACCTGGAAGACGACCGAGCCGGCCGTGCCGACCTCGCTGTCCACGCCGACCCGGGCGGTGAAGGTGCGCGCGCCCTGGACGGGCACGACGACCTCGGAGGAGGCGTGCACACCCAGGCCCTTGGCGTACGAGACGCCCGCGATCTTCAAGGTGCGCCCGTCCCCGGCGGCCATCTCGCCGTTGCTGCGGTCCTTCTCCACCGGCCCCCAGCCGTTGCGCACCGTGCGGAACGCGCTGTCGGAGACGTAGCGGGCCGGGCCGGAGGGAGCGGTGGGCGTGGCGGTCGGCGTGGCGGTCGGCGTGGCGGTCGGCGTGGCGGTCGGCGTGGCGGTGGGCGTGGCGGTGGGCGTGGCGGTGGGCGTGGCGGTGGGCGTGGCGGTCGGCGTGGCGCCACTGCCGACGGGCTGGGCCGTGATCGGCGCCGGCTTGCCGTAGTCCTTCGGCAGGGCCTGCAGCTGGCTCCAGGGGAAACCCTTCATGATCGAGTAGGAGGGGGTGGAGCCCATGAGCTGCTTCCACGGGTCGATCCCGGTGGCGGCGATCTCGGCCTCCGGGCTCTCGGCGATCACGGCGGTGCAGCCGGCCTTGTCGGTGACGATGAACCCGTACTTCTGCGCGGCCTTGGCGACCATCTTGGCGATGGGGTGCATCTTCAGCGCGTCCACGTTCACCGAGGGGTCCAGGCGCAGCCGGGTGCCCTCGGGGATCCGGTCCACGGAGGTGTCGTAGCCGTCGCTGCGCTGGGCGGGGTAGCTGAACTCCTTCCACGTGCCCGGAGCGGTCATGTGCAGGGCGAGCGCGTGGTCGATCACACCCGAGCGGACGTCCTCGATGCCGATGGTGCCGCCCGCCAGGGACAGCCCGCTGGCGCTCGCGCCGAACCCGTCGAGGAAGAAACCGTCGCTGTACGACACGCCGTCGATGCGGCCACCCCAGCACGCCGACCAGGCGCCGTCGGTCTTCTTCGCGACCCAGAACTCCCAGAGCTGGTCGGTCGCGGGCGAGTAGACGGTGAGCTGGCTGTCGGTGCCCTTGGCCGGCACGGCCTCCGCCGGGATGGGGACCTGCGTGAACTGGCCGCCGGGTCCGATCAGCCCGGGAGGGGTGTACCCCTTCTTCTGGCAGTCGACCCACTTCACGTCCACGCGCGGCTGGTCGGCGGGCACGGTGTAGAAGCTGGTGCTGTACTGGTAGGCGTTGAAGGCTGCGACCCCGCTGTACTGGGCGGCCGTCTGGGCCGCGAGGTTGCGCACCATCCCGGCGGAGTTGGCGTGCAGCGGCGCGTTGCGCACGTCGAGCTTCCACGCGGTCCCGGCGCTGAAGACGCCACCCGCCGGCATGAGGTCCTTCACGGTCGTGGGCACCACGGGGGCAGTGGTGGAGGCCGTGGTCGCGGCGGTGGCCGTGGCGGCTTGCGCGGGAACCGCACCGGCGGCGGTCAAGGAGGTGCTCGCCACGGCGGCGAGCAGGGCGGTCACGAGGCGCTTGCTGAGCACGGGGGTCTCCAGGGGGGTTCGACGTGGTGCGTCGCGGTGCATCGACCCCCCACGCATCGGGCCGTGCACCTCGACGCCTTCAGGGCCGTGCCCCTGAATCACCCCGCTGCGACGTTTGACCGCACGAGCGTCACCGGGGGTGGACGAGTCCCGGTGGATCCGCGGGAACCCCCCTCACCCCTTCAGCCCACGTGGTGACGGTGACCGAGCGTCACCTCGCTCCGAAGGGGTCACCCACTCCGGGTGAGGCGGGGCACCGAGCGTCAACCCCGTCCCGATCGACCTCCGTTCAGGGACCGGTGAGCAGGACCTCCCTGACCCTGCGGTGCACCTGCGGGTCCACGGTCAGGTCGAACTTGCGGGCGAAGAACTGCGGCACGCGCGCCAGTGTCGGCAGGTCGGCGCTCGTGAGCGTCGCGGGGCTGACGCCGCCGCCCTCCGGGCGGGACCAGTCGGTGTAGGTGAGGTTGGGCCGCACCTCCCACGGGTGCGGCAGCGCCTTGACGACCGTCTGGAAGAACATCTCGTCCGGAACGGCGGAGCGGCGGAAGAAGCGCACCACGCGGGGGGAGCGGTCGGCGAACCCCAGCACCTGCACCGCGCAGTCGTGCGGCAGGAGCCACCACTGCGAGCCCGCGTACGGCTGCGCACCCTCCAGCCCTCGTGCCACGTCGCGCGTCGGCAGCAGCGGCAGCAGTCGCCCGTTGACCAGGCGCGCCACGCGGCTGTCGCGGTCCTTCGCCGCCAGGTGGTAGCGCTCGAGCCGTTCCAGGCTCTTGCCGTGCTCCTGCGACGGCATGGGCCAGCAGTTCATGTACACCGCCCCCGACGCCAGTTCCGCGTGCAGAGCGGTGGCCGGCTTGATCGGCAGGTCCACGCCGCTGAGCAGCGCGTAGTAGTCGGCCGGACGCGTGCGCGTCGCCTCGCGCAGACCCGTCAGTGCCGCCGCCACGGCGCCGAAGCCGCCCCAGCGCACGTCGTGGCGGCGGGTGGTGAACGTCGCCCCGGCTCCGTGGTGGGCCACCGCGCGGCGGAAGGGCGCCTCGTCCACCGGGGCGTCGACGTGGACGACCGCGGCACCGCCGTCGGTCAGCAGCAGGTCCAGCAGCGCAGCCAGCTGCTGCGGGCGGTGGTGCGCCAGCACCAGGTACGTCACCTGCACGAGGCCGATCGTGGCACGCTCCGCGGGTGCCGGGGCTGCCGCAGGCCCTCCCGCCCCCGGCTCACACCCAGCTGGGCAGCCACATGCGGTCCTGCCAGGACTCGTACGGGATCAGCTGGGCGGTGTACACCGGCCAGAAGAAGGCCAGGCAGGCCACGCAGCCGACCACCACGGCGCCCGCCGCCAGCGCTCCGAGGCGGCGCCGGCGCAGCGCCGCCTCCGCGCCCGCCCCACTGCGCAGCACGCTCGCGCCCGGCTCCGGGCCCAGCAGCACGCCCAGCGCGTAGGTGACCGCCAGCACCACGAACGGCACGAGGACCACCGCGTAGAAGGTGAAGATCGTGCGCTGCTGGTACTGGAACCACGGCAGGTACGTCGCCGCGTACCCGGCCAGCACCGCGCCGGCGCGCCAGTCGCGGCGCAGCGCCCAGCACCACAGCAGCACCACCAGCGCCAGGACGCCGGCCCACCACAGCGCCGGCGTGCCCAGCGAGGTGATCGCCCGCGAGCACTGCTCCGCCGCGCAGCCGCCCTCCCCGCGCGCGGAACCCTCGTAGAAGAACGACGTCGGCCGACCCTGCACCAGCCACGACCACGGGTTGGCCGCGTAGGGGTGGGGGCTGCTCAGCCCGACGTGGAAGGAGTACGCCTGCTGGTGGTAGTGCCACAGCGAGCGCAGCGCGTCCGGCACCAGCGCTCCCGCCCCCGTCGCGGGGTGCTCGGCCCCCCACCGCCGGCCCCAGCCGGCGTCCGAGGCGAACCAGCCCGACCAGGAGGCGAGGTAGACCAGCACCGCCACCGGGACCGTCGAGGCGAAGGCCGGTGCCGCGTCGCGCCGCAGGGCCGCTGCCAGCCACGCCCGCACGCCCACCGCCCGGCGCGCGCCGGCGTCCCACAGCACCGTCAGGAGCCCGAAGACGGCCAGCACGTACAGCCCCGACCACTTCACCCCGCACGCCAGCCCCAGGCTCACCCCGGCCGCCAGCCGCCACGGGCGCCAGCCCAGCCGCGGGCCCGGCCCGCTCACGCCGTGCTCGGCCACCAGGCGCGCCAGGCGCTCTCGGGCGCGGTCACGGTCCACCAGCAGGCACGCGAACGCCACCAGCACCCACCAGGCGAGGAAGACGTCGAGCAGGCTGGTGCGGCTCTCCACCAGGTGCAGGCCGTCGCTGGCCAGCAGCACCGCGGCGGTCACGCCCAGCAGCGTGGAGCGGAAGAGCCGCCGCGCCGCGCGCCCGAGCACCAGGATCGACAGCGTGCCCACCAGCGCCGCCGAGAAGCGCCACCCGAAGGAGGAGTCCACCCCGAACAGCCACTGCCCGGCGGCGATCATCCACTTGCCCACCGGCGGGTGGACCACGAAGTCGCCCGTGGTGCCGAAGACGTCCGGGGTGCCGGCGGTGAACAGCGCGTCCGGGGTGGGCACGGCGCTGTCGGTGGCCAGCTCCACGCCGTGCCGCAGCAGCGAGTAGCCCTGCTTGACGTAGTACGTCTCGTCGAAGACGAGCTGGTGCGGCTCGCCGAGGCGCCAGAAGCGCAGCAGCCCCCCGATCGCGGTGACCACCAGCAGCGGCACCCAGCCGCGCCACCACGGCTCCCCGGTGGTCTCCGCCGGGCCGCCCAGCAGGCGCTCGCGCACCTCCGTCTCGCTCCTCCGGTGTTCGACGCCGGCCGCCCCCGCCTTCGTGGCGCTCACCGCGCGACCCTCAGCGCCATCACGTGAGGTCCTCGCAGCTGCAGATCACGCGTTCCATCGTAGGCGGCGCTCGTGCGGTGAGCCGGGAGCGTGCGCCCAGCACCCGCCGTGGCCCCTGTACCGTTCGTAGTCGTAGTGCTCGTCTTCGTGACGACAGGAGAGGGTGGTGGGGTGTGACGGTGCCTGAGCCCGTCGGCCCAGCGGGCGAGGTGGAGGACTCGCTCCGAGTGGGCGACGAGGTGGCGGTGGCCCGCCCGGCCCCGTCGGCGGCCGTGTCCCGCTCGAGCGTCGTCAACAGCGCCAGCTGGTCCGCCGTGGGGCGCACCGGCGCTCAGGCACTGCAGTTCCTCGTCGGTCTCGCGCTCGCCCGTCTGCTCGTCCCAGCCGACTTCGGCTTGCTGGCGAGCGTCTACGTCGTCACCGGGTTCACGGTCCTCCTCTTCGACATGGGGGTCGGCGCAGCGCTGGTGCACCAGAGGGACCTGCGCCAACAGGACCTCGACACGGCGTTCTGGTTGAACGCGCTGGGTGGCTTGGTCTTCGTCGGGTTGCTGGCGGCCATCGGCCCCCTCGTCGCCGACTTCTACGGTGATGAGCGACTGGTCTACATCACACCGCTGGCCGGCCTGGGGTTCGCCCTCGCGCTCAACGTGTGCCACAGCGCGCTCCTCCAGCGGAGCATGCAGTTCAAGCGCATCGCGCTGATCGAACTGGCGTGCGCGGTGGCCGGCAACGCCAGCACGCTGGTGGCAGCGCTCGCCGGCTGGGGAGCGTTGTCCCTCGTGGTGGGGCCGACGGTGCAAGCGGTGGCCTCCACCGTGCTCATGTGGTCCTTGGTGCGCTGGCGTCCCCGCGGCTTCATCACGCGCTCGTCCGTGCGGCACCTGTGGCGCTTCTCCGGCGGCATGCTCGGCTTCAACGTCGTCAACTACGCCGGGCGCAACACCGACAACCTGCTGGTCGGGCGCATCCTGGGAGCATCGGCGCTCGGCCTGTACAACCGCGCGTACACGCTCATGCTGCTGCCGCTGCAGCAGGTGAGTCAGGTGCTGGGGCGAGTCATGTTCCCGGCGCTGGCCACCATGCGTGATGACCTCCCCAGGCTGCAGAACGTCTACCGGCGAAGCATCACCACCATGAGCGCGATCATCATGCCCGTCATGGTGGGCATGGCCGTCACCGCCGACGGCTTGGTCCCTCTGCTGTGGGGCCAGCAGTGGCTGGCGACCGTCCCCATGCTGCAAGTCCTGTGCCTGGCTGGACTGCCGCAGTGCCTGAGCAGCAGTGAAGGGTGGCTCTACCAGTCGCAGGGGCGAACGACCACCATGTTCCGCGTCGGTCTCGCCAGCACCGCGGTGACCATCGTCGCCATCGTCGTCGGCCTGCAGTGGGGAGTGCTGGGAGTGGCCGTCGGGGTGCTCGTCAAGATGTGGCTCTGGCAGCCGATCGGCTTCCACTTCGCCTGCGGCACGATCGGGCTGCGCGCTCGGCGCGTCTTCGCCGACATCGCTCCCGTGCTGTCGGTGTCCGTCCTCATGGGCGGCGCCGTGTGGGGCCTCCCGCTGGCGCTCGGTCTCGAACGCGATGCTCCCCTCGCTCTCGGTGCGCAAGTCATCGCTGGAGCTTCGATCTACCCCGTCCTCCTCCGTCTCCTGGCGAAGGACGTCCTGCGCGATGTGCTCGGTCTCGTACCTGCTCGGCTGCTTCCCGGACGTGCGGATCGCTGGGCACGCTGACCGGGTGGTGTCGTACTCGTGTGGCCACCGCGCTCGTCGAAGCGCTTGACCCCCTCGGGCGCGCGGCCGGCGTGCCCGCCGCCGCACGGTCGTGATCACCGCCAGCTCGATCGGTGAGCCGTGCGACGCCCCGGTCCTCCTGTGGAGCCGTTCGCCGCGCTGATGCGGTGGCACCAGGGCCCCGTGCCTGCACCGGGTGATCCCTCACGCGACCAACCTGCCACCACCGCGATGACTCGGTGCGCCGCTGGGCGGACAGGGCTCCTACGCTCCCGCAGTACTCCTGACTGCCGCGGTGCTCACGGGGCTCGTGCTCTGCCTGGACGAGGGGAGCCTGCGCGAGCTGCGCTCGCTCGCCGGGCGCGGGCTCGGCGCCTGAGCCCGCGCGGACGTCACGCAGCTGCCGGGCGCGGTCGCTGCCACGGGGCCACGAGCGCACCAGGCACCGCGCGCAGCAGCCGCGCCGACGGCACCGCCACGAGCAGCGTGGCAGCCACCAGCACCACCGGCAGGACCCAGCGCGCCACCCGGTCCAGCGCTGTCCCGTCCAGCCCGGTGAAGGCGAGGACCAAGACTCCCAACACGATCTCGTGCAGCAGGTAGACGCCCAGAGTACGGCTGCCCAGCGCAGCCAGGGCCCGGCCCGGAGCGCTCGCGGCGATCCACCCGCACACGGCGAGCCCCGCCAGCACGCCACCCGCACCGAGGAGCAGCTGCACGCCGGGGAACGGGTAGGCGCCGGCCTCCTTGGCGACGAACGCGACGAGCACCACGGCGGTGGCCAGGGGCACCGCGAGCCCGGGCCGGCTGACGCGCGCGGTGAGCCGTGGTGTCCGCACCGCCCACCGCGAGCCCGCCGCGAAGAAGACGAAGAGGCTCAACAGGTTGCTCCACACGAAGCTGTGCTGGTGCACCACGCCTGTCCCGGCGACCGCGGACACGCCGGCGGCGACGGTCAGCACCACCCCGGTGCGCACCCCGCGCACTGCGCGGGCCAGTGCGGTGAAGGCGGCCAGGCCCAGCAAGTACCAGGCCGCGTTCTGCGGCAGCAGGAAGGTGGAGGTGACCCAGCGCCACCAGCCGTCCGGGGCGCCGGCGCGCTCGTAGGGCACCAGGGAGAAGACCGCGTACCACAGCGTCGCCCACACCACGTACAACCACAGGTTCGCGCCGATGCGCCCGGTGAGCAGAGTCCGCCACTCGCGGTCGATCGCGCGGACGGCGAGCGTGCCGGAGAGGAAGAAGAACAGCGGCATGCGCACCACGCTGAGGGTGTAGACGAGCTGCTTCCAGGGACCGGACCCCAGGCCGATCGACTCGCTGAAGAACACCGCGTGGTAGGCCAGGACCAGCAGGAGGGCGGCCCCGCGGGCGGTGTCCACCCAGTCCAATCGGGCCCATGCGGCCGGTGGGCTCACCGGGGCCTTCGTCGTCTCCGTCACCAATCGACTACTCAGAGGCACTGAGGAACCTTACCCCGCGGCCGAGCCCGGTCCCTGGGGCATCATCGGACCCCGTGAGCGCACCCGAGCACGCCGTCCCCGCCGGTGCCCTGGTGGTCGCCGCCACCCCGATCGGCAACCCGCGGGACGCCTCGGCGCGCCTGGTGGAGCTGCTCGGCAGCGCCGACGTGGTGGCCGCGGAGGACACCCGACGGCTGCACCGGCTGTGCCAGGCGCTGGGCGTGGCCCCCCGCGGCAGGGTCGTCAGCTGCTACGAGCACAACGAGGAGGCCCGCGTCGAGGAGCTGACCGACGCGGTCGCGGCCGGCTCGACGGTCGTGCTCGTCTCCGACGCGGGCATGCCCGCCGTCTCCGACCCCGGCTACCGGCTCGTGCGCGCCTGCGCGGGGCGGGGCCTGCGCGTCACGGTGCTGCCGGGCCCGTCGGCGGTGCTCAGCGCCCTGGCCGTCTCCGGCCTGCCCACCGATCGCTTCACCTTCGAGGGGTTCCCGCCGCGCAAGGCGGGCGAGCGGGCCCGGGCGCTGGCCGGGCTGCGCGAGGAGCGCCGCACCATGGTCTTCTTCGAGTCCCCGCACCGCACCGCCGGCACGCTGGCGGCCATGGCCGAGGCCTTCGGCGGCGAGCGCCCCGCGGCGCTGTGCCGGGAGCTGACGAAGACGTACGAGGAGGTGCGCCGCGGCGACCTGGCCTCGCTGGCGGAGAGCACCGCGGGCGAGGACGTGCGCGGGGAGGTCTGCCTCGTCGTCGCCGGCCGGCCTGAGCGGCAGCTGGGCGAGGAGGACGTCGAGCGCGCCGTCACGGAGGTGCTCGGCCTCGTCGCCGGCGGCGAGCGGCTCAAGGCCGCGGCCGCGGACGTCTCGGCCCGCACCGGCCTGAGCAAGAAGCTGCTGTACGACCGGGCCGTGGCCGCCGGCGACCCGCGCTGATCCGGGGTTGGGCGGGTCCCCTGGACAGCGGTAGCGTTGCGCACTCCGGGTAGCGATGGCGCTGCGCTCCGACACCACCGCCCGACGACCTGGAGGACACCGCGTGCCGCGATCCGCGACCGTCCGCTCGCTGCCCGCCCTCCTGCGCCCCGACCCGCGCCGCGACCCGGTGGTCGAGACCCTGCGCGGTCTGGCGTGCGTGCTGCTCGTGCTCTTCCACGTGCGCGGTGACGGCCCCGACGCGGGCCTGCGCCTGGACGCCTCGAACCCGTGGTCGTACGCGGTCGACTCGCTGACGTACCTGCGGATGCCGCTGTTCACGTTCCTCTCCGGCGTCGTCCACGCCCGCCGCCCGCTGTCCGGCCCGCTGGGCGCCTTCGCCCGCGGCAAGGCGCGCCGGCTGCTCGTGCCGGTGCTCGTCGTCGGCACCGCCTTCGCGCTCAGCCGCCGCCTGGGCGGCGACACGAGCGACGGGCCCTGGTACCTGTGGCACCTCCACCCCGTGGCGCACTTCTGGTTCCTGGAGTCGGTGTTCTGGGTCTTCCTGCTCGTGGCCGTCCTGGAGCGCCTGCACCTGCTGGACCGGCTCGGCGGGGCCCTCGCCGCGGTGGTGCTCGCCGGCCTGGCCGAGGTGCTCGTGCCCAGCCCCGGCAACGTGCTGGGGTGGCGCACCGCCGTGTACCTGCTGCCGTTCTTCCTCGCGGGCCTGGCCGCCCAGCGCTTCGGCTGGCGCTCGGCGCCGCGCCCGGCGCACGTCCTCGCCGTCGTCCTCGCGCTCGCCCTGACCGCCACCACCCAGCTCGGGCTGCTCGGCGTCGTGGAGCGGGTGCCGCCGCGCGGGGACCCGCTCGCCGTCGCGCTGGGCGTGCTCGCCTGCCTGTCGCTGCTGCTGGTGCCCTGGCGGGTGGGACCGCTCGTGGTGCTCGGCGGCTTCTCCTTCACCGTCTACACCACCCACGTCTTCGCCACCGCGGGCACCCGCACGGTGCTCGAGCGCCTGGGCGTGGGCTCGGTGACCGTGCACGTGGTCCTGGGCACGCTCGCCGGGCTGGCCTTCGGCGTCCTGGTGGAGCTGCTCGCCCGCCGCGACGCCTGGAGCGCGGCCCTGCTGCTGGGCCGGCGCTGGCCACCGCTGCACCGGGCCTCGCGCACCGGTGGCGCGGAGGTCGTCGTGCTGCCCCCGGACACCCCCGCGCACACCACCGCGAGCACCCCCGCGAGCACCACCGCGCGGTCCGGTGCCCGCGGTGGTGCCGCCCGACCCGCCCGGCCCGCGCCGTGAGGGCCGGGCGCCTGGCCCGCGCCGCCGCGCAGCAGGCCGTCGCCGCCGTGCGGCGCCCGGCCGGCCTGGACCGCTACCGCCCCCCGGGCGCGCGCCGGCGCTACCACCGCCTCGCCGTCGCCGACGTCGACCTGGACGCCGGCACCGCCGTCCTGCGCGCGCCCATCACCGCCCCGGAGGGCGAGCCGGAGGGCGTGCACGCCCTGGTGCGCCTGCACGGCGTGCCGGTCGGCGACCTCACCGTCCCCGGCGACCCCGCGGTCGTGCTGCCCGCGCTGCCCGCGCGCGCCGCCCGCGCGCTGGAGCGCGAGGTGCTCGAGCACCTGCTGCTCGACGCGCTGGAGACCCCCGGCGGGGTGCGGCGCGCGCTGCGCGAGGGCCTGCACCGCGTGGAGCACCCCGTCCGGCCCGTGGACACCTCCGTCGTCACGGTGGCCGTGTGCACCCGCGACCGGCCCGAGGACCTGCGGCGCTGCCTGGAGGCGGTCGGGCGGCTGCGCACGCCCGTCGCCGAGGTCCTCGTCGTCGACAACGCCTCGCGCGGGGACGGCACCCGCCGCGTCGCGCTCGAGCACGGCGCGCGGTACGTGCGCGAGCCGCGCGCCGGGCTGGACTGGGCGCGCAACCGCGCGCTGCTCGAGGCGAGGACCCCCGTGGTCGCCTTCGCCGACGACGACGTGCTCGTCGACCCCGGCTGGGCCGAGGGCGTCGCGCGCGCCTTCGAGGACGAGCCCGGCGCCGTCGTCGTCACGGGGCTGGTGGCCCCGGCGGAGCTGTCCACCCCCGCGCAGGTGATGTTCGAGGCGATCGGCGGCTTCGGGCGCGGCTACCGGCGCCGGTGGTTCTCCGTGGCCGTGGACGCCGGGCAGGTCGCCGCCCGCCGGTACCCGGGCACCGGCGAGGCCGGCACCGGCGCGAGCACCGCGGTGCGCCGGGAGGAAGTGCTCGCCCTGGGCGGGTTCGACACCGCCCTGGACGTGGGCACCGCCACCGGCGGCGGCGGCGACCTGGAGGCGTACTTCCGGGTCCTGGCCGCGGGCGGGCTGGTCGTCTACGAACCTGGCGCGCTGGTGCTGCACCGGCACCGCACCACCCACGAGCAGCTGCGCACCCAGCTGCGCGGCAACGGCACCGGCTCGTACAGCGTCCTGACCGGCGCCGGGCGGGGCTACGGCGCCGTGCAGGCGGCCGACCTGGCCCTCTTCGGCACGGCCTGGTTCGCGCGCCACCACACCCGCGCCCACGTGCGCAGCCTGCTGTGGCCGCAGCTGTACCCGCCGGACCTGATCGCGGCGGACACCCGCGGCGCGCTCGACGCGGTGCTGGGCGGCTACTACCGGCGCGCGCGGGCGCAGGCGGCCCGGCAGGACCTGCTGCACCCGGGCGAACCCGCCGCGCCCGCACCGGTGCGCCGGCGCGCCGGCCCGCGCGCGCCCCGCACCGCCGACCCCGTCGTCGAGGTCGACGTGCTCGACCCCGCCGCGGCGGTGCTGCCGGCGCCGGGTGCTCCCGCGACGCCGCGGGTGCGGGTGCGCGTCCTGCGCGGCGGGCGGCCGCAGTCGGTGTTCACGGTGCACACCGGCGGCGCCGGGCTCTCGCGCGCCCGCCTGGCCCGCGAGCTCGTCGCCCACCTGGGCCCGGCGCTGCTGGTGCCGGGCACCTCCTGGCAGGAGCTGGCCGCGGCCCCCGCCGGCGGCGCGCACCCGCTGCGCGACGCGCTGGGGGCCGCCGCGGCGCGGGCGCCCGAGCGGCTGGGGGAGGAGGTGCGCGTCAGCGTGCTCATGGCCACCCGCGACCGCCCCGGCCCGCTGCGGCGCAGCCTGCAGGCGCTGCTGGCCGGCACCGACCGGCCCCTGCAGGTCGTCCTCGTCGACAACTCCGCCGACCCCGCCGCGACGCTGCGCGCCACCGCCGGCCTGCCCGGCGTGCAGGTGGTGCACGAGCCGTGGCCGGGGCTCTCGCCCGCCCGCAACGCGGGCCTGCCGCACCTGGGCGGCGACGTCGTCGTCCTCGTCGACGACGACGTCGAGACCGCCGAGGGCTGGCTGGAGGAGCTGCTGGCGCCCTTCGCCGACCCCGCCGTCGGCGCCGTCACGGGCGCCGTGCTGCCCGCCAACGCGCACCTGCTGGAGCCGCAGGTGTTCGAGGACTACGGCGGGCTGGGCCGCGGGCCGCACCGGCGCACCTACGACCGCGCGTGGCTGCTCTCCGGCCGCCGGGCCGCGCCGACGTGGTGGATCGGGGCCACCGCCAACGCCGCGGTGCGCCGCGAGGTGCTCTCGGGGGTCGGCCCCTTCGACGAGGTGCTCGGCCCGGGCCGGCCCTCGGGGGTGGGGGAGGACACCGACTACTTCTACCGCGTGCTGCGCGCCGGGTGGACGATCGCCTACCAGCCCACCGCGGTGGTGCTGCACCACCACCGCGAGGACCGCGCCTCGCTGCTGCGCCAGCTGCGCGCGTACTCCAGCGGCCACGTCTCGTACCACCTGCAGGTCGCCGCGCGGCACGGCGACCCGCGCGGGCTGGCGCGCATCGCCCTGGAGCTGCCCGCCCACCAGGCGCGCCGGGCCGTGCACGTGCTGCGCCGCCTGGACGACCACCCCGCGGACGCGCTGGCCGTCGAGGCGCGCGGGACCCTGGAGGGCCCGGTGGCGTGGTGGCGCTCGCGCGCGCAGCTGCGCCGCTCCGGGCGCCCCGTGCCCGAGTAGGCGCCGCACGCGCGACGGCCCCCGCGGAGCGCGTCCGCGGGGGCCGTCGTGGTGGGTGGTGCCGGGTGGTGCGTCGAGCCGGGTGGTGCGTCCGGCGTCAGTGCTGCACGGCCTTCTCCGCGCCGGCGCCCGTCAGGGAGCGCACCTCCATCTCGGCGGCGCGCTTCTCGTTGCCGGTCTCCCGGCCGGTGACCGACCCGAGCCAGCCCAGGAAGAACGCCAGCGGGATCGTCACCAGGCCCGGGTTCTCCAGGGGGAACCAGGAGAAGTCGACGCCGGTGTCGGTGATCATCGACAGGCTCGCCCCGGTGACCGGGTCCACCTTGCCGGAGACGACGGGGGAGAAGGTGATGAGCACCAGGCAGGAGATCAGCCCGCCGTAGGTGCTCCACAGCGCACCGCGGGTGGTGAACCCCCGCCAGAACAGCGAGTACAGGATCGTCGGCAGGTTCGCGCTGGCGGCCACCGCGAACGCCAGCGCCACGAGGAACGCCACGTTCTGGCCGTTGGCGAAGATGCCGCCGACGATGGCGACGGCGCCGATGACGACGATCGTGATGCGCGCCACGCGCACCTCGGCGTTGGGCTCGACCTCGCCCTTCTTGATGACGCTGGCGTAGATGTCGTGCGCGAAGGAGGCGCTGGCGGTGATGGCCAGGCCGGCGACGACGGCGAGGATCGTGGCGAACGCCACGGCCGCGATGATCCCCAGCAGGATGGTGCCGCCGAGCTCGTAGGCCAGCAGCGGGGCGGCGGAGTTCGCCCGGCCGGGAGCGGCGCGGATCGCGTCCGGCCCGACGAGGGCCGCTGCGCCGTAGCCGATGACGAGCGTGAACAGGTAGAAGACCCCGATGATCCAGATGGCCCACACGACGCTGCGGCGGGCCTCCTTGGAGCTCGGCACCGTGTAGAAGCGCATGAGCACGTGCGGCAGGCCCGCGGTGCCCAGCACCAGCGCCAGCGCCAGCGACAGGAAGTTCAGCTTCGAGACCTCGCTGACGCCGTACTGCGCGCCGGGCCCGAGCAGCGCCTCACCGGCGGAACCGGGCGCGCTGACCGCCGCGCCCAGCACCTCGGAGAGGTTGAACCCGTAGCGGCCCAGCACCCACACCGTCATCACGCCGGCGCCCACCACGAGCAGGCACGCCTTGATGATCTGCACCCAGGTGGTGCCCTTCATGCCGCCGACGAGGACGTAGAGCACCATCAGGGCGCCCACGACGGCGATGACGACGTTCTGCCCGGCGCGCGAGTCGATGCCGAGGAGCAGGGCCACCAGGCCACCGGCGCCGGCCATCTGCGCCAGCAGGTAGAAGAACGACACCGCCAGCGTGGAGATGGCCGCCGCGGTGCGCACCGGCCGCTCGCGCAGCCGGAAGCTGAGGACGTCCGCCATGGTGAACCGGCCGGTGTTGCGCAGCAGCTCGGCGACCAGCAGCAGGGCCACCAGCCAGGCGACGAGGAACCCGATGGAGTACAGGAACCCGTCGTAGCCGTAGATGGCGATGGCCCCGGCGATGCCCAGGAAGCTGGCCGCGGAGAGGTAGTCGCCGGCGATGGCCACGCCGTTCTGCGGACCGGTGAACCCGCGCCCGCCGGCGTAGAAGTCCGCCGCGGAGCGGTTGTTGCGGCTGGCCTTGATGACGACCGCCAGCGTGACGACGACGAAGGCGCCGAAGATGGCGATGTTGACCGCGGGGTTGCCGATGTCGGTGGTCGGGGCGGCCGCGGCGGGCAGGGCGGCGGGCAGGCTCACCGGGCACCACCACCCGCGCGGCCCTCGACGCGCTCGCGCAGCTCCTCGGCCGCCGGGTCGAAGTTCTTGTTCGCCCACCGCACGTACAGGGTGGTGATGGCGAACGTGGAGACGAACTGCCCCAGGCCGAAGAGCAGCCCGACCGTGATGTTGCTGTCCCCGAGGCGGGTGCCCATGAAGCCCGGCGCGTAGTCGGCGAGCAGCACGTACGTCGCGTACCAGACCAGGAACAGCCCCGACAGGGGCAGCACGAAGCGGCGGAACCTGCGCCGCAGCGCCTGGAACTCGGGGGAGTCGCGCACCTCCTCGTACGGGGTGCGGGCGGTGCCCGCGCCCGCGGCGCTCGCGCCGCTGCGGCTCGCACCGCTCGGCGGGCCGCTGGAGCCGTGGTCCGTCGTGCTCACCAGAACCTCCTCGTCCTCCCCGGGCCGTCGCGCCCGGGCGTGAGGGTGGTCACGCTAGCGTTCCGCGGGCTCGCGGCGCTGCAGGAACACCCGACCGGTTCCCGGGAAGGCGCACCACCCCTTCCGGAAGGCGGCGTCCGGTCCCTGACCGGCCCCGTCCGGACCCTGCCGGACCCGCGTCGCCCGCGCCCCGCGCCACCGGCCACACTGCCCGCGTGGACACCCCTGCACCGCGCGACGTCGCGGTCGTCGGAGGCGCCGTGCTGCGCCTGACCCCCGGGTGGGCCGGTGAGCGCGAGCGCGCCACCGTGCTCCTGCGCGACGGGCGCGTGGCCGCCGTCGGCCCCGACCTGCCCGTGCCGGCCGGCGCGGACGTGCTCGACGCGACCGGCTGCCTCGTGCTGCCCGGCTTCGTCGAGCCGCACACGCACCTGGGCGTGCACGCCGAGGGGGAGGGCTGGCACGGCGCCGACGTCAACGAGAAGGGCGCCCCGCGCGGGGCCCGGCTGCGCGCCCTGGACGGCGTCGACCCCGCCGACGCCGGCTTCGCCGACGCGCTGTCGGTGGGCGTGACCACCGCCGTCGTCCTGCCCGGCTCGGCCAACGTCGTCGGCGGGCAGACCGCGGCGCTGAAGACGTGGGGCGCCACGGTGGACGAGATGCTCGTGCGCGCCCCCGTGGGCGTGAAGAGCGCCCTGGGGGAGAACCCCAAGAAGAACGGCGGGCCCACCACGAGGATGGGCGTGGCCGCGGCCCTGCGCGACGGCTTCGCCGCCGCCCGCCGCCACGCCGCCCGGCGCGAGCGCGCCCTGGCCGCCGGGGAGCCGTGGGACGAGCCCGTCGGCGACGAGCGCGACGCGGAGGTGCTCGCGCGCGTCCTCGCCGGGGAGCTCGTCTGGCAGCAGCACGCGCACCGCGCCGACGACATCGCCACCGCGGTGCGCCTGGCCACCGAGTTCGGCTACCGCCTCGTGCTCAACCACGCCACCGAGGGGCACCTGGTGGCGCACGTGCTCGCCGCGCACGGCGTGCCCGCCGTCGTCGGCCCGCTGCTGACCTCGCGCTCCAAGCCGGAGCTGCGCCACCGCACCCCGGCCGTCGCCGGGGTCCTCGCCCGCGCCGGCGTCGCGGTCTCCCTGACCACCGACCACCCCGTCGTGCCGGTGCAGCACCTGCTGCTGTCGGCGGCGCTGGCGGTGCGCGAGGGCCTCGACCCCGACGAGGCGCTGCGGGCGCTGACCGTGAACCCGGCGCGCGCGCTGGGGCTGGACGACCGCGTCGGCTCGCTGGCGCCCGGCCTCGACGGCGACGTCGTCGTGTGGTCCGGCGAACCGCTCGAGGCGGCCTCGCGCGCCCTGCACGTGCTCGTGCGCGGCCGGCGGGTCTACCGCTGGGCCGACGGGCGCGGCCTGGTGGCCGACCCGCGCCCCGCGCCCTGACGCCACCCGCGCGGCGTCGTCGGGGCGGCGCCGTCGGGGCGGCGCCGTCGGGGTGACCTCGCGCACCCCGGGCACGCGCGGCGGCGGGCGCGCGTTGGGCGGGCGTGGGAGGGCAGCGGGAGGTGGAGCGGACCGGGGCGCCGCAGGGACCGGGGGACCCCGGCGGCGAGCGCGTCGGGGGCGTGCTGGCCGTGGTCAACGCCGCCGCCGGCTCGGCGAGCGCGGCGACCGTCGACGCGGTCGTGGGCGAGCTGGGCCGCGGGGCGGACGTGGAGCTGCGGCGCACCCGCGACCTGGACGACCTGCGCGAGGCGCTGCTGTCGGCGGACGGCCGCCGCCTGGTGCTGGTCGGCGGGGACGGCACCCTGCACGCGGCCCTGCAGCTGCTGCACGACGCGGGCGCCGCGCGCTCGGTGGGGCCGCTGGGCGTGGTGCCCCTGGGCACCGGCAACGACCTGGCCCGCTCGCTGGGCCTGCCGCTGGACCCCGTGGCCGCCGCCCGCGTCGCCCTGAGCGGCCGCCCGCGCGACCTGGAGCTGCTGGTCGACGGGCACGGGCGCACCACCGTCAACACCGTGCACGCCGGCATCGGCGCTTCCGCGACCGCCAAGGCCCAGCGGCTCAAGGGGGTGCTGGGCGCCGCCGCGTACCCCGTGGGCGCGCTGTGGGCCGGCGTCGGCGCCGGGCGCGGCTTCCGGCTGCGGGTGGAGGTCGACGGGCGCGTCGTCGCCTCGGGGGAGCGCCCGCTGCTCGTCGTCGGCATCGGCATCGGCGGCACCATCGGCGGCGGTGCGCGCCTGGTGCCCGGCGCCTCCCCGCACGACGGGGTCGCCGACGTGGTCGTCTCCACCTCCACCGGGCCGCTGGCGCGCGCCGGCTTCGCCGCCGGGCTGCGCCGCGGGGTGCACGTGGAGCGCCAGGACGTCAGCCTCAGCAGCGGCCGGATCGTGGAGATCACCGCCCTGGAGGGCACCTTCCGGCTCAACTCCGACGGCGAGGTGCACCCCCCGCAGCGCCGCGAGCGCTTCGAGATGCACGCCGACGCCTGGCGGGCGGTCTGCCCCTGACGCCGCTCAGCCCGCCCCGGCGTCGAGCAGCTCCAGCTGCCCGGCCACGGCGGCGGCCAGGGCGTCGGCGCGCGCCACCGGCGAGCCCGGGTCCCAGCGGTGCGCGGCGTAGTCGGCGCTGGTGCGGCGCACCGCGGCCAGGCTGGCGGCCAGCTCCTGCGCCAGGTGCTCGCGCAGCCGCTGCGGCGACGGCGGCGCCGGCCGCAGCCGCTCGCCCTCCCCGTCGGCCAGCGCCCGCAGGACGGGCGCCGCGGTGCCGGCCTCCAGGCTCCACAGCAGCACCGGCGCGGTGACGGCGTGGTTCCACACCGGCTGCCCGGCGGGGCGGAAGACCAGGCGCACCGGCCGCTTGGCCAGGCCGGAGGCGGCCAGCCACTGCCCGCCGCCGGGCGGGGTGGTGCCCCAGGCGCACTCCTCGGGCCCGACCGCGCACACCAGGGCGACGTTCACCCCGCCGTCGTCGGGCACCTCCTCGGCCGGCGGGCCCAGCAGGGGCCCCCACAGCCAGGCCTCCACCACCCGCAGCCGCACGATGCCCGCCGGCTGCGCCGCCACGTGCGCGCAGCGCTCGGCCACCTGCTCGGCGGTGCGCACCGCCGTCGTCCACCTCACCGCGCCAGTCTCCCCTGCGCACGGCCCCCGCCCGCGCCCGCGCCCCCACCCGCCGTCCCGCCCGCGACCGCCGCCCCGCCGTGGTTTCGGGGCGGGCGCCGGCGGGGCCTAAGGTGCCCCGGTGGACGCGACCGAGCTCCGGGCCCTGCAGAAGCCCCTGAAGGACAAGTACCGCGAGGAGCCCTCCGCGGCCCTCGTGCCCGCCCGCGCCGTGGCGGTGCTGGACGGGCAGTCGATCGGCGTCTCCGTCGACGGCTTCGCCGGCACCACCCGCGCCGGCCTGCACCCGGCCGCCGGCGGCGACGGCACCGAGGCCTGCTCGGCGGACATGCTCTGCGAGGCCGTCGCGGCCTGCGCCGGGGTCACGCTGCGCAGCGTGGCCACCGCGATGGGCGTGGAGCTGCGCGGGGCCAGCGTGACCGCCGAGGCCACCTGGGACGCGCGCGGCACGCTCGGCGTGGACCGCTCGGTGCCCGTGGGCATCACCGACGTCACCGTCACCTTCGACTTCACCTCCGACGCCGACGAGGCCACCGAGGCGAAGATGGTCGCCCTCGCCGAGCGCTACTGCGTCATCGCGCAGACCCTGCAGCACCCGCCGACGGTCACCGTCCGGCGCGCCTGAGCCCGCCGCGCCCGAGCCCGCCGCGCCCGAGCCCGCCGCGCCCGGGATCGCCGCGCCCGGGACCGCCGGGCGCGGCGCTCAGGCGCTGAAGGCGAAGGTCGTGGTCGTGGCGAAGACCCCGCCCGGGCGCAGGACCGCCTCGCCCAGCCCGCCGCCGGTGAAGGCCGGGCGGTTGACGGCGTCCGGCAGCAGCTGCGTCTCCAGGCACAGCGCGTCGCCCTGGCGCACCGGCCGCCCGTCCGGCGTGCGCCAGGAGCCGTCGAGGAAGTTGCCGGTGTACAGCTGCACCCCCGGCGCGTCCGTGCGCAGCTGCATGCGCCGGCCGCTGCGCGGGCCGGCCAGCTCGCCCACCACGCGCTCGCCGGTGCCCGCCCCGTCCAGCACCAGGCAGTGGTCGTAGCCGCCGGCGAGCAGCAGCTGCTCGTCGGCCTCGCGCAGGCGCTCGCCGACGCGGGTGGCGCTGCGGAAGTCGAAGGGCGTGCCGCTGACGTCGCGCAGCTCGCCGGTGGGCACGAGGTGCTCGTCCACCGGCAGGTAGCGCGAGGCCGCCAGGCGCAGCACGTGGTCCTCCACGGTGCCGGTGCCGTCCAGGGCGAAGTAGGCGTGGCTGGTCAGGTTCACCGGCGTGGGCGCGGTGGTGGTGGCGCGGTGCTCCAGGCGCAGGCGCACCCCGTCGCCGTCCTCGGCGAGCGTGTACGTGACCTGCGCGGTCAGCTCCCCGGGGAAGCCCATGTCGCCGTCGAGGCTGCGCAGCGTCAGGCGCACCGCCGGCCCCTCGGCGCCGGGAACCTCCTCGGCCCGCCAGACGCGCCGGTCGAAGCCCTCCTCGCCGCCGTGCAGGGCGTTGGGCCCGTCGTTGAGCGGCACCCGGTGCTCCACGCCGTCGACGCTGAAGCGCCCGCCGGCGATGCGGTTGGCCACCCGCCCGACGACCGCCCCGGGGTAGCCCTCGGCGCGCTCGCGGGCGGCGACGTCGGGCAGCGCCACGACGACGTCGCCGAGCGCACCGGCGGCGTCCGGCACCCGCAGGCGGTGCAGCACGGCGCCGAACGTGAGCACCTGCGCGCTCGCCCCGGAGGGCAGGCGCAGCTCCCAGCACTCCACGGGCTCCCCGCGGCGGGTGCGGCCGAACGGCGTGCTGGTGGCGGTGCCCGGTGCGCTCACGGCAGCATCGTGCCGTGCCCGCCCGGCCCGGCCGTCAGCGGGGCCCGGGGTCCAGGTGCCAGTCGACGCCCTCGCCGCCGGCCTCGCGCAGCAGGGCGTCGACGCGGCTGAAGGGGCGCGAGCCGAAGAAGCCCCGCGAGGCGGACAGCGGGCTGGGGTGCACCCCGGTGACGGTGGGCACCCCCTCCAGCAGCGGCTGCACCGACTGCGCGTCGCGGCCCCACAGCAGCGCCACGAGCGGCCCGCCGCGCGCGGCCAGGGCGCGCACGGCCGCGTCGGTGACCGCCTGCCAGCCCAGGCGGCGGTGCGAGCCGGCGTCGCCGGCGCGCACGGTCAGCGCCCTGTTGAGCAGCAGCACCCCCGAGCGCGTCCACGCCGTCAGGTCGCCGTGGGCGGGCGGGACCACGCCGGTGTCCTCGCGCAGCTCGCGGTAGACGTTGACCAGGCTGCGCGGCAGCGGGCGCACGTGCGGCTCCACGGCGAAGGCCAGCCCGATCGGGTGACCGGGCGTGGGGTAGGGGTCCTGCCCCACCAGCAGCACGCGCACCTCGTCGAAGGGCTGGCGGAAGGCGCGCAGCACCAGGTCCGGGCGCGGCAGCCACGGGCCCGGCTCGGCGGCCAGCCGCGCCGAGACCTGCGACAGCTGCCCGCGCACGGGCGCCAGGGCGCGCGCCCAGCCCTCCTCGAGGTCGTCCAGCCCCAGCCCGGCCGGGTCGTCGCCGGTGCCCGCGGGCCCCAGCGGCAGCGCCTGCTGGGCGGGCTCGGGCGGCGGTGCGGGGGACGCGTCGTCGGGCACGCGGCGACGCTAGCGCCGGGCGGGCGCGCCCGCGCGCCGCGACGGGCCGGTGTCGGGGGCGCCTCCTACAGTGGGTGGCGTGCTGGGAGAGGGACGGGTCGCAGGCGGGCCGCAGGCGCAGGACGGCGCCGCGGTGCGCGCGGAGGTCGCCGACGGCGGCGAGGCGCAGGGCGGGCGGGTCGCCGCGCTGAGCCCGCGCGACGCCGAGGTCCTCGCCTTCGAGCGGCGCTGGTGGCGCTACGCCGGCGCCAAGGACCAGGCGGTGCGCGAGCTGTTCGACCTCTCGCCCACGCGCTACTACCAGGTGCTCAACGCCCTCATCGACACCCCCGAGGCGCTCGCGCACGACCCGGTGCTCGTCAAGCGGCTGCGACGCATGCGCTCCAGCCGGCAGCGCGCCCGCTCCGCGCGCCGCCTGGGCGTGCAGCCCTGAGCGGCCGGGCGGCGCGCCCGCGCCAGCTCGCCGCGCGCCGGGGTGCGCACCGCACCCGCCGCGGCCCGGCCGGCGTGCTGCTGCTCGTGCTGGTGTGGGCGCTGCTCGCCGCCGCCGCCCTCGCCGCGCTCGTGCTGGCGGTGCGCCGGCTGCTCGGGCCGCTGCTGGAGGGGCTGCCCGGCGTCCCCTGAGGAGGTGCGCACGCCGCTGCGCCCGCCGGCGCCCGCCACTGCGGTGCCGGTGCGGTGCCGCCCCGGTGCCCCCGCGCGTCCCGTGCGTCGGCCTGGGAGAACCCTGCCCCGCGGGCCCCTCGCCGCACTAGCCTGAGCAGCGGTCGATCAGCTCGACGGGCACGCCCCCCTCGGGAGCGCCGCGCCGGGGTCGCCCACGGCCTCACCGCCGCGGGCAGCGTGAGACCCGTCCCCGGGCGATGCCGGGGGCGTCCCGCTCGCTGCACCACAGGAGAAGGCAATGGCTCAGGGCACCGTGAAGTGGTTCAACGCCGAGAAGGGGTACGGCTTCATCACCGTCGACGACGGCGGGGCGGACGTGTTCGTCCACTACTCGGCCATCGTCGCGGACGGCTACCGCTCCCTCGAGGAGGGGCAGCGCGTCGAGTTCGAGGTCGGGCAGGGGCAGAAGGGCCCGCAGGCCGAGAGCGTGCGCGGCCTGTGAGCCGCCCGCGCCGGCGCCCGCCCCTCCGGGGCGCGGGGCGGCCGCCGGTGCGGCGGGTGGGACGGGGGACCCGGGGGGTTTGCACTCGGGGTGGGTGAGTGCCAACATTGGCGTTGGCACTCTCGAGTCGAGAGTGACAGCACAGCAGCACCTCGACCCGGGAGCGAAAGCTCCGGGCCGGACCGGTGAGGCCGGTGGTGCGGGGGACGTGACCCCGCCGCCGCCGGTCGTCCGTCGCGGGCACCGCTCCGGCCGACCACCGCCCGCCTTCTGGGAGGAACACCAGGCATGAGCAAGATCATCGCCTTCGACGAAGAGGCCCGTCGCGGTCTCGAGCGCGGGATGAACCAGCTCGCCGACGCCGTCAAGGTGACGCTCGGCCCCAAGGGCCGCAACGTCGTCCTGGAGAAGAAGTGGGGCGCCCCCACCATCACCAACGACGGTGTGAGCATCGCCAAGGAGATCGAGCTCGAGGACCCGTACGAGAAGATCGGGGCCGAGCTCGTCAAGGAGGTCGCGAAGAAGACGGACGACGTCGCCGGCGACGGCACGACGACCGCGACCGTCCTGGCCCAGGCGCTGGTGCGCGAGGGCCTGCGCAACGTGGCCGCGGGTGCGAACCCGATGGGCCTCAAGCGCGGCATCGAGAAGGCCGTCGAGGCCGTGACCGAGCAGCTGCTCGGCGCCGCCAAGGAGGTCACCACCAAGGAGCAGATCGCCGCGACCGCCGGCATCTCCGCCGGTGACGCCTCCATCGGCGAGCTGATCGCCGAGGCCCTCGACAAGGTGGGCAAGGAAGGCGTCATCACCGTCGAGGAGAGCAACACCTTCGGCCTCGAGCTCGAGCTCACCGAGGGCATGCGCTTCGATAAGGGCTACATCTCGCCCTACTTCGTCACCGACGCCGAGCGTCAGGAGACCGAGCTCGAGGACCCGTACGTCCTCATCCTCAACTCTAAGATCTCCACGGTGAAGGACCTGCTCCCGCTGCTGGAGAAGGTCATGCAGTCCGGCAAGCCGCTGGTGATCGTGGCCGAGGACGTCGAGGGCGAGGCCCTGGCGACCCTGGTCGTCAACAAGATCCGCGGCACCTTCAAGTCCGTGGCCGTCAAGGCCCCCGGCTTCGGCGACCGCCGCAAGGCCATGCTCGGCGACATCGCCATCCTCACCGGTGGCCAGGTCATCTCCGAGGAGGTCGGGCTCAAGCTCGACACCGCCGACCTCGACCTGCTGGGCCGCGCCCGCAAGGTCGTCGTCACCAAGGACGAGACCACCATCGTCGAGGGCGCCGGCGACGCCGACGCGATCGCCGGCCGCGTGGCGCAGATCCGCTCCGAGATCGAGCGCAGCGACTCCGACTACGACCGCGAGAAGCTGCAGGAGCGCCTGGCCAAGCTCGCCGGCGGCGTGGCCGTGATCAAGGCGGGCGCGGCCACCGAGGTCGAGCTCAAGGAGCGCAAGCACCGCATCGAGGACGCGGTGCGCAACGCCAAGGCCGCCGTCGAGGAGGGCATCGTCGCCGGTGGTGGCGTGGCCCTCATCCAGGCCGGCACCATCGCCTTCGAGAAGCTCGAGCTGAGCGGTGACGAGGCCACGGGCGCGAACATCGTCAAGGTCGCCGTCGAGGCCCCGCTGAAGCAGATCGCCGTCAACGCCGGCCTCGAGGGCGGCGTCGTGGCGGAGAAGGTCCGCAACCTGCCCACCGGCCACGGCCTGAACGCCGCGACCGGCGAGTACGTGGACCTGCTCGAGGCGGGCATCAACGACCCGGTCAAGGTGACGCGCTCGGCGCTGCAGAACGCCGCGTCCATCGCGGGCCTGTTCCTGACCACCGAGGCCGTCATCGCCGACAAGCCGGAGAAGGCCGCTCCGGCCGCCGGCGGCGGCGACGGCGGCATGGGCGGCATGGACTTCTGAGTCCCGCTGCTCCACCCGCACCACCTGCACCACCCACCGGGGCGGTCCTCCACCAGGAGGGCCGCCCCGGCGGCGTCCCGGGCCGGGCGCGGGATCCGGGGGAGTGCTGCGGGATCGTGTTTGCATCGATTACCGTGCGCGGGTGAGCACCCCGACGACGACGTCCAGCGGCACCCTCGACCCCGGCCTGAACTGGGCGCGGAACCTGCGCTACCGCGCCGCGCGGCTGCACCGCCCGCGCAGCGTGGAGCAGCTGCAGGAGCTCGTCGCCACCTCGACGCGGCTGCGCGCCCTGGGCACGCGGCACTGCTTCAACGACGTGGCCGACTCCCCGGGCGACCTCGTGAGCGTGGCCGACCTGCCCCTCGAGGTGGACGTCGACGCCGCCCGCGCCGTGGCCCGGGTGAGCGCCGGCACCAGCTACGGCGCGCTCGCCCGGCGGCTGCACGCGGCCGGCTGGGCGCTGCGCACCATGGCGTCGCTGCCGCACATCAGCGTCGCCGGCGCGGTGTCCACCGCCACCCACGGCTCGGGCGACCGCACGCAGAACCTCGCCGCCGACGTGCGCGCGCTGGAGCTCGTCGGCCCGGACGGCGCGCTGCGCCGCGTCGAGCGCGGCGAGGAGGAGTTCGACGGCAGCGTCGTCGCCCTGGGCGCCCTGGGCGTGGTCACCGCCTTGGAGCTGGACGTCGTGCCCACCTACGAGGTGCGCCAGGACGTCTACTCGGGGCTGTCCTTCGCCGCGTTCACCGAGCACTTCGACGCCGTGACCTCCGCCGCGTACAGCGTCAGCGTCTACACCACCTGGGTGGGCGAGGAGACCGCGCAGGTGTGGCTGAAGTCCCGCACGGCGGACTCGCCCGACGCCCCCGCCGAGCTGTTCGGCGCCCGGCGGGCGGGCGAGCCGCTGCACCCGCTGCCGGAGGTGGACGTGCGCAACGCCACCGAGCAGCTCGGCGTGCCCGGGCCCTGGCACGAGCGGCTGCCGCACTTCCGCGACAGCTTCCAGCCCAGCGACGGCGAGGAGCTGCAGGCGGAGTACCTGCTCGCCCGCGAGCACGCCCTCGCCGGGATCGAGGCGCTGCGCGCGCTGGGGCCGGCCACCGCCCCGCTGCTGCACATGTGCGAGGTGCGCACCGTCGCCGCCGACGGCCTGTGGCTCTCCTCCGCGCACGAGCGCGACGCGGTGGCGTTCCACTTCACCTTCCGCCAGCGCCAGCCGGAGGTGCTGGCGGCGCTGCAGCGCGTCGAGGACGCGCTGCTGCCGCTGGGGGCGCGCCCGCACTGGGGCAAGCTGTTCGTCGCCGGCGCCGGCGCGCTGGCCGGGCTGTACCCGCGCTTCGCCGACGCGCGCGCCCTCGTGGCCCGCCGCGACCCGCAGCGCGTCTTCGCCAACGACTTCACCGACCGGATCGGGCTGACGGGCTGACCCGCGGGCCCCTCAGCCCAGCGCGACCGGCGGGCGCGCGGGGTCGGCCACGGCCACCTCCCCGGCGACGAAGCGGTCCTCCAGCGCCTCCAGGCCGCGCGCGTCGAGGAACGCGCGCTCGGCCTCGTGCAGGGGCACCGCCTGCAGCCAGCGCACCGGCGGGCCGTCGTCGAGCCGGTAGCGCGCCAGCCGGGGGAAGGAGCCCGGGGCGGTCAGCAGCAGGTGCTCGGTGGGCGTGCCGAACACCTCCCCGGCGATGCCGGGCAGCACCGCGCCGGCGCGCACCGGCCAGCCCTCGGCGACCGCGGTGAACGCGCTGGCCACCAGCAGGGCCGCGGCGTCGGCGGGGTCCACCCCGGCCAGCACCGTCACCAGCTCCACGCGCTCGTCGTGCCGGTCGGCGCCGGAGCCGACGAGGTCGACCCAGCGGTGCATCGAGAGGGTGGAGACCGACACGTGGTCCGGGCGCGGGGCCCCGCGCACCGTCAGCACGTCCAGCCAGCGCCGGCCGGTGCTGTCGCAGAACTCGGAGAACTCCGGCGCGGCGTGCGGGCCGAGCTCGCGCGCGGCGAAGCGCGCCATGCGCACCTCGGCGTCGGAGGGGGCGGGCGGCTCGGTGCTCACCGCGCCACCCGCACGCCCACCGGCCGCGCCGACTCCACCGCCAGGCCGGTGACCGGGTCGGCCAGCGCCGCCAGCGGCGCGTGCAGGGCGGCGTCGACCCACTCCTCGCCGCCGGCCAGCGCGTCCAGCACGAAGCGCGGGTGGGCGGTCAGGCGCTCGGCGAGGCGGAAGCCCGCGCTCGAGGTGGTGGCGGCCAGGTCGTCCAGCTGCGGCCAGGGCCGCTCGGGGTTGACGTGGTCGGGGGTCAGCGGGGAGACCCCGCCCCAGTCGTCGACGCCGGCGGCCAGCAGCTGCGCGCGCTGCCCGGGGTCGGACAGGTTCGGCGGCGCCTGCAGGGACACGCCCGCGCCCAGCAGCAGCCGGGCCACGGCGATGGCCGCCAGGTACTCCTCGTGGCCGAGGTCGTCGGCCCCGCGCATCGCGGTGTCGTCCTTGGCGCGGAAGTTCTGCACGATCACCTCCTGCACCCCGCCGTGCTCGGCGGCGACGTCGCGGATCGCCAGCAGCGAGTCCACCCGCTCCGCCGGCGTCTCTCCGATGCCCACGAGGATCCCGGTGGTGAACGGCACGCGGGCGCGGCCGGCGTCGTGCAGCACCCGCAGGCGCAGCGCGGGGTCCTTGTCGGGGGAGCCGAAGTGCACCTGACCCGGCTCGCTCCACAGCCGCGTCGCGGTCGTCTCCAGCATCATGCCCATCGAGGGCGCCACGGCCCGCGAGGAGCGCAGCGCCTCGAACGTCATGACGCCGGGGTTCAGGTGCGGCAGCAGCCCGGTCTCCTCCAGCACCAGCCGCGCCAGGTGCTGCACGTACTGCAGCGTGCTGCCGAAGCCGCGCTCGTCCAGCCAGCGCCGGGCGGCCGGCCAGCGGTCCTCCGGGGCGTCGCCGAGGGTGAACAGCGCCTCCTTGCAGCCGGCCGCCGCGCCCGAGCGCGCGATCGCCAGGACGTCCTCGGGGCTCAGGTACGCCGCCGGGACCCGGCCGGGCACGGTGGCGAAGGTGCAGTAGTGGCAGCGGTCGCGGCACAGCCGCGTCACCGGCACGAACACCTTCTTGGAGTAGGTGACCACCCCGGCGCGCCCGGCGCGCTCGACGGCCTCGTCGCGCACGGGCGCCGCCAGCGCGCACAGCCGCCCCAGCTCGGCGCCGCGCGCGTGCAGCAGCACCTCGGCGGAGGCGGCGTCCAGCTCCCCGGCGGCCGCGGCGCCCAGGGCCGAGCGCAGCGCGCCCGGTCCGGGGGCCGCAGCGGCCGGGGCGGTCGGCCCGGTGCCGGTCGCCGCGCGGCGGCGCGGCGCGGGCAGGGAGGTGCTGGTCATCGGGGGCCTCCGGGGGTCGAGGGGCTGGAGGGCGTGCGCGCTGCGGGGGTGCGCGCGGGGGCGTGCGGGACGGGGGAGCCGGGCGAGCCGGGGGAGCGGGGCGCGACGACGCCGGTACCGCCCAGCGCGGCCGCGGTGCGCGGGCCCACGCCCAGGGCGGCGGCGCGCTGGAGGGCCTGCAGGGTGTCCACGTCGCGGCGCAGGCTGGGCAGGGCGGCGCTCAGCGCCCGCGCGCCGGCGGCGCGGTGCGCGGCGGCCGAGCCGGGCCCGAAGCGGTGCGGCGGGGCGCCGTCGCGGTCGGCGACCAGGACCGAGCCGTCCCCGTCGGCGTCGGCCACGAGCACCGGGCCCGCGGTGGCGGCGGCCTGCTCCAGCGCCGCGGCGAGGTCCTCCGGGCGCAGGGCCGGCAGGTCGGCCACGAGCACGGCGCTCGGGCCCGGCCCCAGCGCGGCCAGCCCGGCGTCGACGGCGCGGGCCAGGCCGGGCCCGCCGGCCGGCACCGCCCGCGCGCCCACGGCCTCCGCCGCCGCGCGCACCCGCTCGTCGTCGCTGACGCACACCACCTGCGCCACGGCGCGGCAGCGCAGCGCCGCCTCCAGGCAGTCCAGGGCCATCGCGCCGGCCAGGGCCAGGCGCGGGCCCGGCGGCAGGGCCAGGCGCGTCTTGGCGTCGCCGCCGCCCTTGACGGGCACGACGACGCGCCAGCTGCCCGGGTGCACCCGGCGAGTCTCCCCCACGGGCCCCGGGTGCCGCCGCCGGGCCCCCGGGCTGCGCCCGCGCCTACCCTCGTGCCGTGGCGACCGCACCGGACACCTCCCGCACCAGCGCCCCGGCCCGCCGGGTGGCCCGCGCGCTGGTCACCGACGCCGCGCTGGACGTGGCCGAGCACGCCGCGCTGGTGGGCGACGCGGCCGCCGGGGCCGTGGTCACCTTCGCCGGGGTGGTGCGCGACCACGACGGCGGCCGCGGCGTGCACGACCTGCGCTACGTGGCGCACCCCAGCGCCGCGGCGGTGCTGCAGCGGGTGGCCGGCGAGGTCGCCGCCGCGTGCCCGGTGGACGCCGTGGCCGTCAGCCACCGCCTGGGCGACCTGGCAGTGGGCGAGGTGGCGCTGGCGGTGGCGGTCTCCGCCGCCCACCGCGCCGAGGCGTTCACCGCCTGCGCGCGCCTGGTGGACGAGGTCAAGGCGCAGCTGCCGGTGTGGAAGCACCAGCGCTTCGCCGACGGCGGTGCCGAGTGGGTCGACTGCCCCTGAGGTCGCGCCGCCGAGGTCAGCGCCTCTGAGGTCAGCGCCCCTGAGGTCGCGCGGCACCCGGGGGGTTAGCCTCGCCGCGTGCCACCCGCCGACCTGCGCGCCGCGCTGCGGACCGCGGCCTCCGACCCCGACCGGCTGGACGACGCGCAGGCCGAGGCGCTGCTGGGCGCCGACGGCGCGGCCCTGGAGGAGCTGTGCGCCACCGCCGACGCGGTGCGCGCCGCGCGCGCCGGGGAGGCGGTCACCGTCGTCGTCAACCGCAACCTCGACACCGAGCGCGTCGGCGCGGGCACGCCCGCCGCGCGCGCCCGGGTGCGCGAGCTGGCCGCCGAGGCGCAGCGCCTGGGCGCCACCGAGGTGTGCGTGCAGGGCCCGCTGCCGGCCGGCGCACCGGCCGACGGCTACCTGGACCTGGTGCGCGACGTGGCCGCCGGCGCGCCGGGGATCCACCTGCACGCCTTCCGCCCCCCGGAGGTCGCCGACGCCGCGGCGCGCCGGGGCAGCACGGTGCGCGCGTTCCTCGAGGCCGCCCGCGCGGCCGGGCTCAGCTCCGTGCCCGGCACCGCCGCGCGGATCCTCGACGACGGGGTGCGCGAGCGCCTGGCCGGCCGCCCGGACCTGCCGGTGGCGCGGTGGGTGGAGCTGGTCACCACCGCCCACGCGGTGGGCCTGACGTCCACGGCCACGATGGTGCACGGGCACGTGGAGAGCCCCGCGCAGCAGGTGGCGCACCTGCGGCTGCTGGCCTCGATCGCCGAGCGCACCGGCGGCTTCACGGAGTTCATCCCCATGCCGTTCGTGCCGCCGCCGGGGGCGGTGCTGCCGGCGGGCTGCCGCCCGGGCCCGGACGCGCGCGAGGTGCGGGCCGTGGTGGCGGTGGCGCGCCTGCTGCTGGCCGGCCGCGTCGACCACGTCCAGGCGCCGTGGCCGAAGCTGGACGCGGCGCTGGTGGTGCGGCTGCTGCGCGGCGGCGCGGACGACCTGGGCGGGCTGCTGCTGGACGGGCTGCTGGACCCGGCCGCCGGGCAGGAGCAGGGGGTGACGATGGGCGTCGCGGACGCCGCGCGCCTGGCCGCGGCCGCCGGGCGCCCGCTGCGCCGGCGCAGCACCCGCTACGAGGACCTCGGGCCGGGCGTCCCGCCCGTCGCAGCGGGGGCGGGGTGAGCACGGGCCACTCCCCCGGCCCCGCCGGTGGCTGCGTCGGTGGCGGCGGCGGTGTCGAGGAGGTCGACGTCGCGGTCGTGGGCGCCGGGATCGCCGGGATCGGCGCCGCGGTGCGCCTGGCGCGGCGCGGGCGCGAGTCGTTCGTCGTGCTCGAGCGCGCCGGCGACGTCGGCGGCACCTGGCGCGACAACACCTACCCGGGCGTGGCGTGCGACGTGCCGGCGCACCTGTACTCCTTCTCCTTCGCGCCCGACCCGTCGTGGACGCGGGTGTTCGCCCCGGGCGCGGAGGTGCACGCCTACCTGCGCCGGGTCGCCGGCGAGGTCGCCGACCGGGTGCGGCTGCGCACCGAGGTGCGCTCGGCGCGCTGGGACGCCGCCGCGCAGCGCTGGGCGGTGCTCACCTCCGCCGGGCCGCTGCGCGCGCGCGTGCTGGTGTTGGCGGCCGGCCGGCTGACCGAGCCGCGCGCGCCCGGGGTGGAGGGCCTGGACTCCTTCGACGGGCCGGTGGTGCACTCGGCGCGCTGGCGCGAGGACGTCGCCTGGGACGGCGCGCGCGTGGGCGTGGTCGGCTCCGGCGCCAGCGCCGTGCAGCTGGTGCCGCAGCTGGCGCGGCGCGCGGCGCGGCTGACGGTCTTCGCCCGCAGCGCGCCGTGGGTGGTGCCGCGCGGCGACCGTCCCTACGCGCCGGCCGAGCGGGCCGCGTTCGCCGCCGACCCCGCCGCGCTGCGCCGGCTGCGCGAGGAGGTCTTCGCGCGGATGGAGGGCGGCATCGCCGCCCGCCGCGGGGTGCCGGCGGAGGTGGAGGAGCTGCGCGCGCGGGCGCTGGGCCACCTGGCCGCCCAGGTGCCCGACCCGGCGCTGCGCGCGGCGCTGACGCCCGGCTACGAGGTCGGGTGCAAGCGGGTGCTGCTCTCGGACGACTTCTACCCGGCGCTGCAGCGGCCCGGCGTGCGGTGGGTGCCCTCGGCGCTGCGGCGCCTGGAGGGGCGCACGGCGGTGGCCGCCGACGGCACCCGCGCGCCGCTGGACGCGCTGGTGCTGGCCACGGGTTTCACCACGACGTCCCAGCCGTACGCCGAGCTGGTCACCGGCCGCACCGGCACCCTGGCGCGCGCCTGGGAGGACGGGATGGTCTCGCACGCCTCGACGGTGGTGCACGGCTTCCCCAACATGTTCGTGCTGGACGGGCCGAACGCCACGCTGGGGCACAACTCCGCCGTGCACGTCATCGAGAGCCAGATCGGGTACCTGCTCGGCGGGCTGGACCACCTGGCCCGCACCGGCGCGCCCCTGGAGGTCAGCGCGGAGGCGCAGCGGCGCTACACCCGGCGCATCGACGAGGCCGCGGCGGGCACGGTGTGGCTGCGCGGGGGCTGCTCGAACTGGTACGTGGACCCGCGCAGCGGCCGGCTCACCCTGCTGTGGCCGGACACCGCCACGGCCTTCCGCGAGCGCAACGGCACCTTCGACCCGGCGGCGTTCGCGGCCTGAGCGGGGCGCGTCAGCCGTCGGGCGGGACGGTCATCGGGGCCCCGGCGTGGTAGGTCACCGGCAAGCGCCCCACCTCGTGCCGCAGGCGCCGGGCCAGCTGCCAGCCGCGGGTGCCCCACTCGGCGTGCGCCACCGGGTCGCTCCAGCCGTGCTCGGGGCCGTCGGGACCGCTCAGCAGCCCGTTCCACGCGCGCAGGTCCGCAGCCAGGGCGGCGCTCGCCCCCAGGGCGGTGACGTCCACGGCCCCGGCGCGCGAGGGCCCGTCCGGGCCGTCCCACACCCCGGTGCCCGTCCAGGCGGCCTGCACCACCAGCTGCGCCGGCGGCGCGGTGGCCAGCGGCGCGGCCGGGACGTCGAGCGCGGGACGCACTCCGTCCGGCGGGGTGGCGGACCAGTGCAGCGGCGCCTCCTCGACGGGGCGCGGCGCGGTCGAGCCGGGACGCCAGGTGTGCGCCGACGTCGACGAGCTCGTCGACGCGCACCGAGTCACCGGCCGCCGCGTCCAGCGCCGCTCCGGACGTGACGCCGGTCGCCCCCAGGTGCGCGCCGACGGCCGCGGTGCCGCTCACGCCCAAGACCTGCTCGGTGGCGTCCTGCACCAGCGTGAGCACCTCGTCAGCCAGGTGTCCGTCCGCGTACGAGCTCTCGGCCAGCAGCCACGCGCGCAGGGCGCGCCGACGCTGGCCGCGCGTCGCGGTGCCGTCGGGGAGCACGGCCGCTCAGCCGCCGGCGAAGGGCGGCAGCACGTCCACCACGGCCCCGGCGGGCAGCGGGTCGCCGCGCTCGGCGCCGACGCCGTCGAGCAGGAAGGTGCAGGCGGCCAGCACGCGGGCGAGGGCCGGGCCGCGGGCGGCGCCCAGGGCGGCGAGGAGGTCGGCGAGGGTGGCGCCGGTGGGCAGCGCCACGCGCTCCTCCTCCACGCCGGCGGCCTCGGCGGCGCCGGCGAAGTAGCGCACCCCCACCGGCTGCGCCGGCGCGCCCGCCCCGGTGCCCGTGGTGCCCGTGGTGCCCGTGGTGCCCGTCGCGTCCGTGGTCACGCTCAGCCCCCGATCGAGCTCATGGGACGGTCCGGGTGCAGGAACCCGGGGTCGTCGATGTCGTGGCCGGCGCGCTTGCCCCACATCGCCGCGCGCCAGGTCGCGGCCAGCTCGGCGTCGCCGGCGCCGGCGCGCATGGCGTCGCGCAGGTCGGTCTCGGTGGTGGAGAACAGGCAGGTGCGCACCTGCCCGTCGGCGGTCAGCCGGGTGCGGTCGCAGTCGCCGCAGAAGGGGCGCGTGACCGAGGCGATGACGCCGACGTCGCCGGTGCGCCCCTCGCGGTCGGTGACGTCCCACGTCTGGGCGGGGGCCGAGCCGCGGCTGGTGCCGGGGCGCTCGCGCAGCTCGAACTCGCCGCGCAGCGCGGTGAGGATCTCCTCGGCGGTGACCATGTCGCTGCGCTGCCAGGTGCCGTGCGGGTCCAGGGGCATCTGCTCGATGAAGCGCAGGCGGTAGCCCTCGCGCAGCGCCCAGCGCAGCAGCGGCACCGCCTCGTCGTCGTTGGTGCCGCGCAGCAGCACGGCGTTGACCTTCACCGGGGCCAGGCCGGCGTCGGCGGCCGCGCGCACCCCGGCCAGGACGTCGGCGTGCCGGTCGCGGCGGGTCAGGGCGGCGAAGCGGGCGGGGTCCAGGGTGTCCAGGGAGACGTTGACGCGGTCCAGGCCGGCGGTGGCCAGCGCGGGGGCGCGGCGGACCAGGCCGATGCCGTTGGTGGTCAGCGAGGTGCGCACGCGCTCGCCCTCGGGGGTGCGCAGCGCGGCCGTGGCGGCCACGACGTCCTCCAGGCCCCGGCGCAGCAGCGGCTCACCGCCGGTGAAGCGCACCTCGCGCACGCCCAGCTCGCGCACCGCCAGGGTGACCAGGCGCACGACCTCGCCGTCGTCGAGGACGGCGGGCCGCTCCAGCCAGGGCAGGCCCTCCGGCGGCATGCAGTAGTGGCAGCGCAGGTTGCAGCGGTCGGTCAGCGACACGCGCAGGTCGCGCGCGGTGCGCCCGTGCCGGTCGCGCAGGGGCCCGGAGGCGAAGCGCTCGGCGGCGTCGGCGGCGCGGGCGGGTGGAGCGCCGGCCGGTCGCACCGCGGGCAGCCCCAGGTCCACGCTCATCACCTCCACACCCTAAGCGGCACCGCCGCGTGCGACCCCTCGTCGCCCCAGGTTCTGACTGCGTGTAACGGAGCCGTCACGATTTTGCCGCTGACGCGGTTGTGACTCGATCGTGACTGGCTTTCGACCGAGAAGAGAGCTAAGTTCAAGGTGAACGAAAGATGAACGGGAGGTGCCACATGAACGACATCCAGGCCAAGAAGGTGGGAGCTCCCCGCGCGCTGCAGGCGCAGTGGGTGCCCGTGCGCGACGCGAGCGGGCGCACCCGCATGGAGATGCGCTGGAGCGCGCCGGCCGCGGTGCCGCGGCCGGTCCCGCTGCGTCGCGCCGCCTGACGAGCGTCGCTCAGCGGTCCTGAGGAGGGGGTGCCCGGCCAGCGGCGGCCGGGCACCCCCTCCTCGCACGTGCGGCACAGGCCGCGGCCGCGACCGGCGGCGGTGGAGCCCCGGTGGGGTGCCGGCGGCTCAGCCGGCGAACATCCGGGCGTTGGCCGCCTCCACGTCCGCGTACTGCCTCCCCGCCTGGGCCAGCGCGCGCTGGATGTCCTCCAGCGAGGCCCGCACGCGGTCCTGGGTGCCGCGCCACTGCGCGCTCAGCGCCTGGAAGCCCGACGCCGCCTGCCCCTTCCAGCACGACTCCAGGTCGAGCAGGTGGCGCATCATGCCGTCGACCTCGGTGGCGAGGTTGGCCGCCGAGGCGGAGACCGCCGCGCTCGCCTGCTCCACGCGCGCGCTGTCGACCTCGAACCTGCTCATGGACCCCTCCTCCGCGCGGCACGCCCGCGCCCCGTGGGGAGGGCCGTCCCTCCCCGCCGGTGCCTGACGCTAGGCGCCGTGCGCGCCGGGGGCCCCGCTCGTCCACAGCGCCGCCGCTCGCGGCCCGCGGCGCACCGCGGTGGCTCCCGCGGTGGACCGCCCGCGCCTCGCGAGGGCCCGGCCGCGCCGTGCGGCCGGACCCTGCGCGGTGCGGTTCGCGCTTACTCCTCCGGCCGGGCGGTCAGGGTCGCCGTCAGCGTCTCCTCGCGGCCGTCGCGCACGACGGTCAGCTGCACCTCGCTGCCCACGGCCTTCTCGCGGATCGTCGCCGTCAGCGACTCGTAGCCGGCCGTGCGACCGCCGTCGACGGCGGTGATGACGTCGCCGGCGCGCACGCCCGCCTCGGCCGCCGGCGTGCCGTCGGTGACCGCGGCGACCTCCGCGCCGGTGCGCGTGACACCGTCGGCGGTGACCGTGGCGTCCTGCTGCGCCAGGCTCACGCCCAGCCAGGCGTGCTCGGCGGTGCCGTCGGCGACGAGCTGGTCGGCGATCATGCGGACCTCGTTCGAGGGGATGGCGAAGCCGAGCCCGATGCTGCCGGCCTGGCCGCTGGAGGAGCTGCTCAGCGACGCGATGGAGGAGTTCACCCCGACGACCGCGCCGGTGGCGTCCAGCAGCGCGCCGCCGGAGTTGCCGGGGTTGATGGCCGCGTCGGTCTGGATGGCGTTGGTCGCCACCGTCTCCGCGGTCGACTGCTGCCCGAACGGGCTCTGCGAGCCCTCGCTCTCGGCGGTCGTCAGCACCGGCCGGTCCACCGCGGAGACGATGCCCGTGGTGACGCTGCCGGCCAGGCCCAGCGGGTTGCCCAGCGCCATGACGGCCTGCCCGGGCACGACCGCGTCGGAGTCCGCGAACGTGGCCGGGCGCAGGTCCGAGGGGGGGTCCTGCAGCTGGATGACGGCCAGGTCGGTGGCCGGGTCGGTGCCCACGACGCTCGCGGCGTACTGGCGCCCGTCGCTGAGGGTCACGGTGATGCGCCCCCCGGAGCCGGCGCCGGCGACGACGTGGTTGTTCGTCACGACGCGGCCCTGCCCGTCGTAGACGATGCCGGAGCCCTCGCCCGAGCCCTGGGAGGAGGTGACGGCGACCGCGACGACGCTGGGGGAGACCGCGGAGGCCACCGCCTGCCAGTTCACCGTCGTCTCGCTGACGCCCTGCACCGCGGCGGGGCCGGCGGTCGCCGAGCCCGCGCTCTGGTCGGGAGCGCCGAGGAGGGCGGCGGTCAGCGCGCTGGCGGCCACGGCACCGGCGAGCGTCGCGCCCGCCACGCCCAGCCAGCCCGGTCCGCGCCGCCGGCCGCGCCCGCCGCCGGAGCCGCCCGGCCCCCCGCCGGGGGCGTCGGGGGGCGTCGGCCCGGCGGGGGTGGCCCACGGGTCGCGGTGCGCACCGGGCACCGGCTGCGTGGCGTCCTCGCCGGGCTCGCCGTACCCGGGGCCGTACCCGGGGCCGTACCCGGGGCCGTACCCGGGGCCGTCCCCGTGCCCGGTGTCGCGCGCGGTGCGCTCGCGGTCCTCGACACCGGTCCCGCCGACCGGGGAACCGCCGGACGTGGCGGGCCACCAGGTGCCGGTGGTGCCGTTCTGCTCGTCGGAGCGGGTCATCCTCGTCCACCTCTGCTGCGTCGTGGAGGCCCGCCCGGGAGGTGCGGACCCTCACCACCATTGGGCACCGCGCACCTGCGGGTGCTCGTGGAGGACGCTGGGTGTCAGCTGTGGATCCCGTGCGCCGCCCCGCCGGTCCGTCCGCTCCCGCCCGTCCTGTCGACGCCCTCGTCGACGGGCTCGTCGACGGGCTCGTCGCCCGGTTCGGCGGCCAGCTGACGGGGAGCGGCGCGGAAGCGCACCCGGAAGGTCGCCCCGCCGCCGGGGGTGGGCACCACCGCCACGGTGCCGCCGTGCCCGCGCACGATGGTGTCCACGATGGCCAGGCCCAGCCCGGAGCCGCCGCCGGTGCCGCGCCGGCGGGAGGCGTCCACCCGGTAGAAGCGCTCGAAGACGCGCTCGGCCTGCTCCGGGTCCAGGCCCGGGCCGTGGTCGCGCACCTCCAGCACCGCCTCCGGTCCCGAGGGGCCGGCCACCAGGCCCACGGCCACCTCCACCGGCGTGCCGGCGGGCGTGTGGTGCAGGGCGTTGGCCAGCAGGTTCGTCACCACCTGGCGCAGGCCCGCCTCCTGCGCCAGCACCACCGCCGAGGACGGGCCGGTGCCGGGCAGGACCCCGTCCAGGCGCACCCGGCGCTGCGGCGCCAGCGCGCGCGCGTCGTGCACCGCGTCGGAGGCGACCACCGCCAGGTCCACCGGCTCGGCGGGCCGCTGCTCGCCGCGGTGCTGCGCCTCGTCCAGGCGCGCCAGGGCCAGCAGGTCCTCCACGAGGCGCCCCAGCCGGGTCGACTCGTCCTCGATGCGGCCCATGACGTGCGTCACCTCGCCGGGCTCGCGCACCGCGCCCTGGCGGTGCAGCTCGGCGAAGCCGCGGATCGCGGCCAGCGGCGTGCGCAGCTCGTGGCTGGCGTCGGCGACGAAGCGGCGCATCTGCTCCTCGGAGCGCTGCCGGGCGCGGAAGGACTGCTCGATCTGGGTGAGCATCGCGTTCAGCGCCCGCGACAGGCGGCCGATCTCGGTGCTCGGCGCCGCCGGGGGCACCCGGCGCGAGAGGTCGCCGGAGGCGATGGCCGAGGCGGTGCGCTCGATGTCGCCCAGCGGCCGGAGGGATCGCCGGATGGCCACCGCGGCCAGACCGGTGCCCACCAGGAGCACCCCCGCACCCGCGAGCAGCGCGACCGTGCGGTAGTCCGCCAGCGTCTGCTCCACGCGGGTCAGGGGTTCCGCGACGGCCACTGCCTCGACCTGGTCGGAGCCGCGGACGGCGTAGACCCGCACGCGCCACTGCTGCCCGTCGACCCCGGGTGCGGTGAACGGCGCGCCAGCCCGCTCGCCCACCACCTCGGCGGTCAGCGCCGGCAGTTCCGGGCGCGCCGGGCAGGTGCCGTCCTGCACCCCGCTCGGGCACACCTGGTAGACGGTGGCGCCGCTCGCGTCCGCCAGCAGGACGTAGAAGGACGAGAAGCGGCCCGGGTCGACGCCCCTGGGATCGAAGCCGCCCCAGCCCCACCTGGACCCGCCCAGGGCGAAGTCGGCCGCTTCGGAGCCGGGTCTGGCCAGCTCCTCGTCCACCTGGTCCATGAGGTTGCCGCGCAGCAGCGCCAGGGAAGCCGCGCCGAAGGCGGTCATCGCCACCAGCAGCAGCGCCACCGCGATGACGAGCAGCCGCGCCTGCAGGGAGAGGCGGTCCACCAGCGCGCGCACCCGTGCCCGCACGACCTCCACCGCGCCGGCCCGGGCCGGCGCGGCGCCCGGCGCGCTCACCCTGCGGCCGCCGGCACGCGCAGCACGTAGCCGACGCCGCGCTTGGTGTGGATGAGCGGGACCACGTCCTCGGTGTCCAGCTTGCGCCGCAGGTAGGAGATGTAGGACTCCACGATCCCGGCCTCGCCGGCGAAGTCGTAGTCCCACACGTGGTCGAGGATCTGCGCCTTGGACAGCACCCGGTTGGGGTTGAGCATGAGGTAGCGCAGCAGCTTGAACTCGGTGGGGGACAGCTCCACCGGGCGCCCGGCCCGGCGCACCTCGTGCGAGTCCTCGTCCAGCTCCAGGTCGTGCAGGACCAGCCGGCCGGAGTCGGGGCCGGTGGGCCCGCCGGTGCGGCGCAGCACCGCGCGGATGCGCGCGACGACCTCCTCCAGGCTGAACGGCTTGGTGACGTAGTCGTCGCCGCCGACCGTCAGGCCGTTGACCTTGTCGGCGGTGTCGTCGCGGGCGGTGAGGAAGAGCACCGGCACGGGGCGGCCGCGCTCGCGCAGCTTGCGGGTGACGGTGAAGCCGTCCAGGTCCGGCAGCATCACGTCCAGGACCACCAGGTCCGGGCGGACCTTCTCTGCCAGCTCCAGCGCCTGCGCGCCGTCGCCGGCGGAGGTGACGTCGAAGCCGGCGAAGCGCAGGCTGGTGGCCAGCAGCTCGCGGATGCTCGGCTCGTCGTCCACGACGAGCAGGCGCGCCTCGGGCGCGGTGTGCGTGCTCCTCACCCCGCGAGTGTGCTCCGTGAGGCTGGGAGATCGCTGGGGACCCGCCGGGCGCCGCACCGGCGCGCGGCTGGCAGACTCGCCGCCGTGCTGCGCCCCGTCACCGCCACCCGGTACGTGCTGCCGCTGCGCGAGGGCGGCAGCATGCCGGGCCTGTGCGAGGCCGACGACCTGGGCACCTACGTGGTGAAGTTCCACGGCGCCGGGCAGGGCCGGCGGGTGCTCGTCGCCGAGGTGCTCGCCGCCCGCGTGGCCGCGGCGCTGGGCCTGGAGGTGCCCGAGCTGGTGCTGGCCGAGGTGGACCCCGTCATCGGCCGCGGCGAGCCCGACGAGGAGGTGCAGGACCTGCTGCTGCGCTCGCCGGGCGCGAACCTGGGGATGGACTTCCTGCCCGGGGCGCTGTCCTTCGACCCGGCGGTGGACCCCGTGGACCCGCTCTGGGCGGCGCGGGTGCTGTGGTTCGACGCGCTCGTGCTCAACGTGGACCGCTCCTGGCGCAACCCCAACGCCCTGTGGTGGGGCGGGCGCCCGTGGCTGATCGACCACGGCGCGGCGCTGTACTTCCACCACGACTGGGCGCGCGCGGCGGCCGGCACCGCCCGGCCGCTGCGCCACGCGGAGGACCACCTGCTGCTGGGTGCGGCCGCCGGCGTCGGCGACGTGGACGGCGACTGCGCCGCGGCGCTGACGCCCGCCGTGCTGCGCGCAGCGGTCGAGGAGGTGCCGCAGGTGTGGCTGGAGGGCGAGCCGGGGTTCGCCTCGGTCGCGCAGGTGCGCGCCGCGTACCTGGAGTGGTTCACCGCCCGGCTGGCCCCGCCGCGGCCCTGGGTGGCGCAGCTGGCCGAGGTGCAGCGGGCGCAGCGGGGGGCGCGCCGTGGCTGAGGGCCTGGACGTCTACGAGTACGCCGTGGTGCGGGTGGTGCCGCGCGTGGAACGCGCGGAGTTCCTCAACGCCGGGGTGGTGCTGTGGTGCCGCGCGCGCGAGCACCTCGCGGCGCGCACCGCGCTGGACGGGGCGCGCCTGCGCGCCCTGGCCCCGGACGTGGACGCCGCCGCCGTCGGGCGGCACCTGGCCGCGCTGGAGGGCGTGTGCGCGGGGGACCCCGCCGCCGGCGCCGCCGTCGCCGAGGCGCGCGGGGCGCGCTTCCGCTGGCTGACGGCGCCGCGCAGCACGGTGCTGCAGACGTCCCCCGTGCACTGCGGGCTGACCGCCGACCCGGCCGCCGAGCTCGAGCGGCTGGTGCGCGCGCTGGTCACCGGCCCCTGACGCGCGCGGGGGCGGCCGCCGGAGCGCTCGCTCCGCCGACCGCCCCCCGGGGGCGCCCCCGCCCGCGGGCGGGCCGGTCTCAGACCCGGTGCACCTGCACGACCGACGGGCGCGGCTGGCCCGTGCCGTCGTACGGGAAGAACGACGCCGGCGCGTCGACGCTGGCGCCCTCCACCTCGCCGGGGTGCTGCACCGCGACGAACACGGTGCCGTCGCGGTGGATGACGGGGCCGCAGGTCTCCGCGCCGGTGGGCACGGAGAGGAACTGCCGCACCAGGCCGCGGTCCGGGCCGTCGACGACGACCTCGTAGAGACCGTCGTTGGTGCCCAGGGTGCTGCCGTCCGTGGAGATCCACAGGTTCCCGGCGGTGTCGAACGCCAGGTTGTCCGGGCACGAGATCGGCGAGACCAGCGAGCGGTCCACGTCGCCGAAGTACGTGGAGGCGTCGACCGGGTCCCCGCACACCAGCACGAGGTTCCACGAGAAGCGCGTCGCCGCGGCGTCGTCGCGCTCCTCGGTGATCTCCACGACGTGACCGTCCTTGTTGGCCGGGCGGGGGTTCGCCTCGTCCACGCCCGGGTTCGTCCCGGTGCCGCGGCGGGTGTTGTTGGTGCAGGCGACGTAGACGCGGCCGTTGACCGGGTTGCGCTGCACGTCCTCGGGGCGGTCCATCTTGGTGGCGCCCACGACGTCGGCGGCCAGGCGGGTGTGCACGAGCACCCGCTCGACGGAGAAGCCGGGCACGCGCGAGACGCCGCCCTGCACGAGCGGGACCCACTCGCCGGTGCCGTCGTAGCGGCCGTCGCCGGTGCCGTCGCCGGTGAAGCGGGCGACGAACAGGTCACCCTCCTCCAGCAGGCGCAGGTTGTTCTCGCGGTCGCCCTCGCGGTACCTGCGCTTGGAGACGAACTTGTAGACGTAGTCGAAGCGCTCGTCGTCGCCCATGTACGCCACCGCGCGCCCGTCGGCGGCGATGCTGATGGTGGCGCCCTCGTGCTTCAGGCGGCCCAGGGCGGTGTGCTTGCGCGGGGTCGAGGTGGGGTCGTACGGGTCGACCTCGACGATCCAGCCGTGGCGGTTGGGCTCGTTGGGCTCGCGGGCGGTGTCGAAGCGCGCGTCGACGCGGTCCCAGCCGCGGCCGGCGCCGCCGATGCCGTAGCGCTTGTATGCCGGGTCGGTCGCGGTGGCGGGGGCGCGGAAGTACCCGTTGAAGTTCTCCTCGCCCGAGAGGACGGTGCCCCACGGGGTGGTCCCGCCGGCGCAGTTGTTGAAGGTGCCCACCGGGGTGCGGCCCTGCGGGTCGGTGGAGGTGCGCAGCAGCGGCGAGCCGGCGGCCGGGCCGGTGAACCGCATGGGGGTGTGCGGGGTGATGCGGCGGTTGACGCGGCCGTCGCGCAGGTAGGTCCACGGCGCGCGGGGACCGCGACGGCGCAGCTCGACGATCGACATGCCGTGCGCGGCCATGGCGGTGCGCAGCTGCTCGTCGGTGGGCCCGTCCTGCTCCGCCCAGCCGCGGAACATGATCTCCTCGTTGCTGTACTCGTTGTTGCACACGAGGACCGCGCGGTTGAGGTTCCCGCCCAGCGGCAGCACGTCGGTGTAGTCGTTGTTGTAGCCGAACTGCCCGGCCTGCGCCTCGGGGGTCTGCGCGTCGATGTCGAACTCCGGCGCGCCCGGCAGGATGGGGTCGCCCCAGGAGATGACGGTGCTCCAGGTGAAACCCTCGGGCACGTCGAAGGTGTCGGACTCGCCCGGCACCGGCGCGATGGGGGAGAACTCGATCTGGTGGCCCGGCTCGCCGTGCGGGCCGCGTCCGGGCGCGCCGGGCGCGCCGGCGCTGGCGTGCGGGGCGCGCGCCACGGCCGCACCGGCCACGCCCAGGCCCACCAGGCCGGCGAGCACCCCGCGGCGGGAGACGGCCGCGCGGACGACGTCGCCGAAGTAGGCGTTGGCCGTCGTGTTCGCCACGGGCTTGGCGCACGCGGTGCCGCAGCGGTAGTGGCACGTCATCGGGCTGCGGCGCCCGGCGGGGGCGTAGGGCAGCAGGTCCAGCGTCGGGCGGCAGGCGTCCGTCGTCACGGGGGTGTTCTCCTCGGGGCATCGCGATCGGCCGGGGACCCCGGCCGCGGGCCGCCGAGCGGCGGCCGTGCGCGGCGCACGGTAGGGACGACGAAGCCCGTCGAAGACCACCAGCGGGTGACCGGCGGGTGAACCGTCGATGACCAGTCGCGAGCACGGTGAGCCTTGCCTTCCTCGCCGCTCCACGGGGGGTTGCGGCAGGATCACCGCATGACGCCGAACGCTGCGAACGAGCGATCCGCCGGCCCCGCGGCGCCGGACGGCGAGGACCCCTTCGCCACCGCGAGCGACCTGCCGTTCGGGCTGCCGCCGTTCGACCGCGTGCGCCCGGAGCACTTCGCGCCCGCCTTCGAGGCGGGCGTGGCCGCCCACCTGGCCGAGCTCGACGAGCTGATCGCCGCGGACCCGCCCGCCGCCGCGTTCCTCGACGCGCTGGAGTCGGCGGGGCAGCGCCTGGCGCGCGCCGAGGCGGTGTTCTGGAACCTCACGGGCACCGACGCCGACGACGCCCTGCGCGCGGTGCAGGAGGAGTGGGCGCCGCGGCTGGCCGCCCACCACGACGCGGTGCGCCTGGACCCGCGCGTGCTGGCGCGGGTGCGCGCGCTGCGCGAGGACCCGCCGGCGGACCTGGACGCCGAGGCGCGCCGGCTGCTGGAGCGGCTGCACTCCGACGCCGCCCGCTCCGGGGCCCTGCTGGAGGGGGCGGGCGCGCAGCGGCTGCGGGAGCTGAACGCGCAGCTGAGCGCGCTGGCCACCCGCTTCGACGTGGAGCTGCTGGCCGACACCAACGACCTGGCGGTGCGCTTCGAGGACGCCGCCGAGCTGGAGGGCCTGCCGGCCGCGGAGCTGGCCCGCGCCGCCGAGGCCGCCCGCTCCCGCGGCGTGCAGGGGTACCTGCTGGCGCTGTCCCTGCCCACCGGCCAGCCCGTGCTGGAGCTGCTGCGCCGGCGCTCCTCGCGCGAGCGCGTGCACCGCGCCTCGGTCTCGCGCGGCGGCCGCGGCGGCGCCCACGACACCCGCGCCCTGCTGCAGCGGATCGCCGCGCTGCGCGCGGAGCGGGCGCGGCTGCTGGGCTTCGCCGACCACGCCTCCTGGGTGGTGGCCGACGAGACCGCCGGCGACGCCGCGGCCGCCGAGGCGATGCTGCGCCGGCTGGCCCCGGCCGCCGTCGCCAACGCCCGCGCGGAGCAGGCGGAGCTGACCGAGCTGCTCGTCGCGGACGGCGAGGCGGCGCCGCTGCGCGCGTGGGACTGGGCGCACTACGCCGCCCGCCAGCGCCGCGAGCGCTTCGCCGTGGACGCCGAGGCGCTGCGCCCCTGGTTCGAGCTGGAACGGGTCCTCCTCGACGGGGTGTTCGCCACGGCCTCGGCGCTGTACGGGCTCTCCTTCGCCGAGCGCACCGACCTGCCCGTCTACTCCGGGCACGTGCGCGTGTTCGAGGTCTCCGGCGAGGACGGCCCGTTCGGGCTGTACCTGTTCGACCCGTACGCGCGCGAGTCCAAGCGCGGCGGGGCGTGGATGAGCTCGTTCAGCGACCAGTCCCGGCTGCTGGGCACCGCGCCGGTGGTGGTGAACTGCCTGAACGTGCCGCGCCCGGCGGCCGGGGAGCCGACCCTGCTCACCGTCGACGAGGTCGAGACCCTCTTCCACGAGTTCGGCCACGCGCTGCACGGGCTGCTCTCCGACGTGCGCTACCCGCGCTTCTCCGGCACGAACGTGCCGCGCGACTTCGTGGAGTTCCCCTCCCAGGTCAACGAGTTCTGGGGCTTCGAGCCCGAGGTGCTGCAGCGCTACGCGCGCCACCACGCCACCGGTGAACCGTTGCCGGAGGGCGCGGCGGAGCGCCTGCGCGCCGCGCGCGCCCACGGGCAGGGCTTCTCCACGCTGGAGTACCTGGCGGCCGCCCTGCTGGACACCGCCTGGCACCGGATCGCCCCCGGGGCGCTCGACGCAGCGGTGCCCGAGGACGTCGAGCGCTTCGAGGCCGCGGCGCTGGCCGAGGCCGGGGTGGCGCTGGAGGCGGTGCCCCCGCGCTACCGCAGCACGTACTTCCACCACGTCTTCGGCGGCGGGTACGCGGCGGCGTACTACTCCTACGTGTGGAGCGAGGTCCTCGACGCCGACACCGTGGAGTGGTTCGCCGAGAACGGCGGGCTGCGCCGCGAGAACGGCGAGCGGTTCCGCGCCGCGCTGCTCTCGCGCGGCGGCAGCGTGGACCCGCTGCAGGCGTACCGCGACTTCCGCGGCCGCGACGCGCGCATCGAGCCGCTGCTGCGCCGCCGGGGCCTGGCCGGTGTTTGAGCGGTCTCTGAGCGGGGCCTGAGTCGGGCCTGCGCAGCGGCGTCGGCGCGCCGCTACGCCGGACCCGCGTCCGAGGGCGCGCGCGCGGCGGTGCGCTGGGCTGCCAGGATACCCAGCAGCGCCAGCCCGTCCGCGCTGGGGGAGCCCGCGGCGGCGTGGTAGACCACGAGCTGCTGCCCGACCGACCCGCGCACGTCGAACGCCTGCACGTGCAGCGTCAGCTCGCCCGCCTGGGGGTGCGCGAACCTCTTGCGCTCGGCGGTCTTGCCGCGCGCGTCGTGGCGGTCCCACGCCCGGGCGAACCGCGGGTCGTCGCCCAGCCGCTCCCGGACCGCGCGGATGCGCGCGTCGCCGGGGTGCGCGCCGTCGGCCAGGCGCAGCGCGGCGACGGTGTCGCGCGCCACGACGTCGCGCTCGGGGTACAGCGAGCGCGCCAGCGGATCGAGGAGGACGAGCTCGACGAGGTTGCGGGTCGTCGGGAAGGCGCAGAACAGCTCCTCGGCCAGGGCGTTGGCCGCCAGCACGTCCAGGGCGCGCCCGAGCACCAGCGCGGGGGTCGCCGGCCAGGCGTGCAGCAGCTCCACCAGCCGCGGGTCGACCCGCTCGGGACCGGCGGCGCCGCCGGCGGGGACGCCGGGGGCCATGCCCGCCAGCCGGTACAGGTGCTCGGCGCCGTCGCGGGTCAGGTGCAGCGCCGCGACCAGGGAGTCGAGCACGGCCGGTGAGGGGTTGCGCTCGCGGCCCTGCTCCAGGCGCACGTAGTACTCGACGCTGATGCCGGCCAGCAGGGCGACCTCGCTGCGGCGCAGGCCCGGCACCCGCCGGCGCGCACCGGCCGGCAGGCCGGCGTCGGCGGGGGAGAGCTCGCCGCGGCGTGCGCGCAGGTACTGCCCCAGGCCGTCCACACCCTCACCGTCCTCCGTTCGCGAACCCCTGCACGGTAGTGCGCGGTAGCCCGGCGAGGGTGGCCGTGGCGCTACCACCCTCGACGCGGTCTCCCCCGGAGCCGCGCGCGCGGGCACCGTCGTGGGCATGAGCGAACAGAGCGGCACCACCGCGCGCACCGGCACCACCGCGCGCAGGATCGTCCTCGTCACCGGCGCCTCCAGCGGGATCGGCGAGGCCGTCGCCCGGGAGCTGGCCGCGGCCGGGCACCACGTCGTCCTCGCCGCCCGCCGGGCCGAACGGCTCGCACGGGTCACCGCCGAGATCACCGGCGCCGGGGGGAGCGCCTCGACCGCGGTCCTGGACGTCACCGACCCGCAGGCGTACGCGCGGGTGGTCGAGGCGGTCGTCGCCGAGCACGGCCGCCTCGACGTCCTGGTGGGCAACTCCGGCGTCATGCTGCTGTCCTCGATGACCTCGCTGCTGACCGCGGAGTGGGACCGCACGGTCGACGTCAACGTCAAGGGCGTCCTGCACGGGATCGCCGCGGCCCTGCCGCACTTCCTGCGCCAGGGCTCGGGGCACTTCGTGACCACCGCCTCGATCGGGGCGCACGAGGTCGTGCCCACCGCCGCGGTGTACTGCGCCACCAAGCACGCGGTGTGGGCGCTGATGGAGGGGTTGCGCCAGGACCTGCCGCCGACGGTGCGCGCCACGACCATCAGCCCCGGGGTGGTGCAGAGCGAGCTGGCTCAGCACATCACCGACCCGGTGGCCAGCGCGGGGATGGTCGAGTACCGCCGCAGCGCCATCGCGCCCTCGGCGATCGGGCGCGCGGTCGCCTACGCGGTCGGCGAGCCGGGCGACGTCGACGTCAACGAGGTCGTGGTCCGCCCCGCCGCCCAGCGCCCCTGAGCTCGTCCGCCACCGCGCCCCCGCGCTCGCCGGCGGGACGGTGCGGGGGCGCCGCCGCTCCCGCCCAGCTGGCCAGGACCGGCAGCACCCGCGCCGTGGGCGAGTCGGGCTCGACGGTGTAGACGATCAGGCTCTGGTCGGGGTCGTGCGGGCTGACGAGGGTCTCGATGCCGAAGGTGAGCGGGCCGGCGGCGGGGTGCGCGACGTGCTTGGTCAGCGAGGTGCGGAAGGTGACCCGCTGGTCGTCCCACCAGCGCGCGAGGTCGGGGTCGGCGCGGCGCACCTCGTCCACGAATGCGGCCAGGCGGCGGTCCTCGGGGTGGCGGCCCACCTCGTAGCGCAGCGCCCCGACCGCGGCGGGGGCGAACTCGGCCCAGTTCGCCAGCCGCACCCGCGCAGCGGGGTCCAGGAACAGCCAGCGCGCGAGCGAGGAGCCCGGCTCCGCGGGGAACCCCAGCACCTCGCTCAGCAGCGCGTTGCGCGCCAGGACCTCCGAGCGGCGCCCCAGCAGCAGCACCGGCACGTGCTCCAGCGCGCCCATCAGGCGCAGCATCCCTGGGTCGGGGCGCTGGGGGGCCTCCGGTCCGCTCCAGCGCCGGCGCGCGGCCGGGGCGGCCAGGTCGCGCAGGTGGGCCCGCTCGACGTCGTCGAGCTGCAGCGCCCGCGCCAGCGCCTCGAGCACGTCCTCGCCGACCGCGCGCTGGCGCCCCTGCTCCAGGCGGCTGTAGTGGTCCGGGCTCAGCCCGACCAGCGGGGCCAGCTCCTCCTTGCGCAGGCCCGGCACCCGGCGCGGGCCGGGGAAGGCCGTGATGCCCGCCTGCGCGGGGGTCAGGCGGTCGCGCCGGGAGCGCAGGAACGCCCCCAGCGCGGAGCGGTCGTCGCGGCGGTGCTCGGGCACCGGCCCAGCGTAGGAGCGCGCCCCCGGACCGGGCCTGGTCGTGGCGTGACCAGGCAGCGCGCGCCCTGGTGCCCGCCGCGCCGGCCGGGTCGACCGGGGCCCGTGACCACCGCAGCGGGAACCCGCACCGTCCTGATCACCGGCTCCACCAGCGGCATCGGCGCCGCCACCGCCCGCACGGGCGCGGTCGTCCACGGCCGGCGCGCCCAGCCGGGAGCCGGACCGGGAGCTCGACCGGGTGCCGGCATCAGGACGCGACCGCGGCCGGCGCCGTCCAGCGGGCCGTCAGCTCCGCCGCCGGCACCGGGCGCGACCAGTGGTACCCCTGCGCCTGGTCGCACCCCAGGCCCCGCAGCGCCCGCGCGTCCTCGGCGCTCTCCACCCCCTCGGCCACCGTCTCCAGGCCCAGCGCCTCGGCCAGCCCGACGATGGTGCGCACCACCGCGGTGTCCTCCCCGCGGCTCATCGCCTGCACGAACGAGCGGTCCACCTTCAGCACGTCCACCGGCAGCTGGCGCAGGTACGACAGCGAGGAGTAGCCGGTGCCGAAGTCGTCCACGGCGATGCGCACGCCGTGCGCGCGCAGCTGCGCCAGCACGTCGCGCGCGTCCTCGCCCTCGCGCACCAGGACCGTCTCGGTGACCTCCAGCACCAGCGCCCCGGCGGGCAGGCCGGTGTCGCGCAGCACGCCGAGCACCTCCTGCACCAGCCCGGGGCGCAGCTGCGCCACCGACAGGTTCACCGCCGCGGTCAGGTCGGCGGCACCGGGTGCGCACGCGCGCCAGGCGGCGACCTGCCCGCACGCCTCGCGCAGCACCCAGCTGCCCACCGCGTCGATGGCGCCGCTCTCCTCGGCCACGCCGATGAAGCGGTCGGGGAAGAGCAGGCCGCGGCGCGGGTGCCGCCAGCGCACCAGCGCCTCCACGCCGGTGGTGGCGCCGTCGGACAGGCGCACCGTCGGCTGGTAGTGCAGCACCAGCTGGCCCTCGCGCGCCGCGCACGCCAGGTCCGCCTCCAGCTCCAGGCGGTCCGCGCGCGCCTCGCGCAGGGAGCGCTCGAACAGCGCCACCGTCGGCCTCTGCGCCGGGCGCGGGGCGCTCTTGGCCGCGTACATGGCGGTGTCGGCGTCGCGCAGCAGCGTCTGCGCGGTGGTGCCCTCGTGGCCGGGCGCGGCCACGCCGATGCTGCAGCCGACGTGCAGCGCGCGGCCCTCGTGCTCCACCGGCCGCCGCAGCTGCGCCAGCAGCCGCTCGGCGACCCGCCGGGCGCCGTCCACGCCGGTGCCCCGCAGCACCACGGCGAACTCGTCCCCGCCCAGGCGCGCGGCGGTGTCCTCCGGGCGCAGGCACTCGCGCACGCGCTCCGCGCACGCCTGCAGCACCGCGTCCCCGGCGGCGTGGCCGTGGCGGTCGTTGACGGCCTTGAACCCGTCCAGGTCCAGGAACAGCAGCGCCGGCGGCTCGCCGGCGGCCTCGCCGTCCTGCACCGCGGCGGCCAGCCGGTCCAGGAACAGCGCCCGGTTCGGCAGCCGCGTCAGCTGGTCGTAGAACGACTCGCGCAGGCTGCGCGCGGTGTAGGCGTCGTTGAGCGCCACGCCGGCGTGCTCGGTGAACGTCGTCAGCAGGTGGTCCGCGCCCGGGGCCACCGGCGCCTCGCCGTCGATCACGACGAGCGCGCCGACCGCGCGGTCGTGCGCGCGCACCGGCGCCGCGCGCCAGCGGCACGCCCCGTGCCCGCCGGCCGCGCCCGCGTCCGCGCCGACGGCCTCGGCCGCGTGCGCGTCCAGCTGCGGGCACGAGGGCGCGCCGGTGCCGCCGCCGTGCGCGCGCACCTCCAGGCGCCCGGGGTGCAGGGGGTTCTCCAGCACCACCGCGACCGCCTGCCCGCCCAGCACGCGCCGCGCGCCGTCGCACAGCAGGTCCAGCACCTCCTCCAGCGGGCGGCGGTGCGAGATGGCGCGCTGCAGCGTCAGCAGGGTGCTCAGCACCAGCTCGCGCTCGCGCAGGGTGCCCAGCAGCTCCTCGCGCTCGGCGGCCAGCCGCTCGCTGCGCTCGCGCTGCTCGCGCTCGCGGCCCAGCGCCTGCGCCGACTGCACGGCCTGCCCCAGCAGGCGCCCCACGCCCAGCAGCAGCAGCCGCTCGGTGGCGTCGAAGGGCTCCTCGGCGCGCGCGACGACCAGGCTCGCCGGGCTCAGCGGGTGCGGCACCTCCGCCTGCAGCAGGTGCGCGCCGGGCAGGCCCGGCAGGTCCACCGCGCCGGCGCCCGCGTCCGCGGCCGCGGCCAGCGCGGCGGCGGCGCTGCCGCCGCCGCCGGGCAGCCCCACCGCGGAGAGCACCCGCCCCTCGCGCAGCACGGCGACGACCTCGCTGTCGAGCTGGTCGGCGGTCCACTGCGCCGCGCACGCGCCCATCGCCCGCGGCCCGCCGGCGCGCGCCAGCGCCACGAGCAGCTCCACGAGCTGCAGCCCCCGCTGCCCGAGCGCCTCCTGCTCCGCCCCGTTCACCCCGCGCCCCCCGGCCCGCTCACAGCGCCAGCGCGACGACGGTCTGGTTGTGGCAGCCCGCCGCGCCGGAGACCCGGGCGATCTCGCCGCAGCTGTAGTTCAGGACCACCTCGGGCCCGGCGGCCGCCTCCAGCGCCGCGCGCGCCTCGCCCAGGCGGCCCTCGTGGCTGAGCAGCTCGCGCCGGGCGATGCAGCTGAAGACGACCATGCCGGCCACCTCGCCGCCGCCCAGGCCCGCCACGGCGTCGGCGCAGGCGCTGACCGCCCCGCCGAGCATGTCGTCCTGGCCGCCGCCCATGACGGAGACCAGGCTGCCCTGGGGCACCTCGGAGACGAACGCGAGCGTGCGCTCGGCCGGGTCCACGGCCACGACCGTGCGCACCTCCTCGCGGCGCCGGCGCACCAGGGCCAGCGGGTGCGCGAAGCCCAGCGGCGCCAGCGCGGCCGCGTCCAGCCCGGCGCCGGCGTCCACGCCCAGGCGCTCCAGGTAGGCGTCCAGCGCCGGGCGCCCGTCCAGGCCGCGCACGGTCAGCCCGTCGGAGTCGGTGACGACCATCGGCTCGCCCACGCGCGCCAGCCCGTGCCCGGTGCCCACGCCCAGCGGGCGGTCGGTGTCCAGGCGCACCACGACCAGGCCGTCCTCGACCACCTCGCGCCCGTGCAGCTGCCAGGTGCGCCGGCCGGGGACGTCGCCGTCGGAGCCGCCGCCGACCAGCGGCACGGACGGGCCCAGCTCGGAGTAGGCGCCGCGCACCACGGCCTGCTGCTGGCCGTCGGTGCCCGAGGGCAGCAGCAGCACGGTGGAGTGCGCGCGCTCGGCGCCGCCGCAGGCCGCCACGGCCTGCGCGCCGCGCTCGTACGGGTCGGCGGCGGTGCTCACCGCGCTGCGCGCGCTCAGGCCCGGCCCGCCCACCGCGGTGACGACGACGTCGGCGGCCTCCTGCCCGCCGCGCGCGAAGACCGTGGCGGTGCTCGTGCCAACCACGGCGGCACCGCCGGCGGCGTCGCAGGCGCCGGCCGCCACGGCGGCCAGGTCCAGCTCCCAGCGGGCCATCACCAGCAGCAGCGCGGCCTCGCGCCCGGCGCGGGCGCGCTCGACGGCGCGGGCGGTGGCGGCGGCGACGTCGTCACCGGCGGTGGCGACGCCCACGGACACCCAGCGGTCTGCGTTCACCCCCGCTGGATCGGCCCGCGCGGCGGCGGGGTTGACCGCGCCCCGGGCAGGCGGACCCGTTCGGCGCAGCGACCGCGGGCGCCGTCGCGGCCGGGGGCTCCAGCTGCGCCGCGCGCGTGCCGATGCTCCCGGGCGGACCCGGCGGGCGGCGCCCGGCGGCGGGACGAGGAGGAGCTCGTGGTGCACACCGGTCAGGGAGCCGTCACGGGGCGTTCGCCCGCAGGTGACCCGCCCGACGCGCGCCGGGGTCAGCGTGGGGCTGTGGTCAGCGCCGCACGGCTCACCCCGCCCCCCGCAGCCCCGCTCGTCGTCGCCCACCGCGGCTACTCCTCGGTGGCGCCGGAGAACACCCTGGCCGCGTTCGAGGCCGCGCTGCGCTGCGGCGCCGACGTGGTCGAGACCGACCTGCACCCGGCCGCCGACGGCGCCGCCGTGCTCATCCACGACGAGGACGTGGCCGCCACCACCGGCGGGCGCGGGCGCGTGGCGGAGCTGTCCACCACCGACCTGGCCCGCCTGGACGCCGGCGCGTGGTTCTCCCCGGCCTACCGCGGCCAGCGCGTGCCGCTGCTGGCCGACCTGCTCGACCTGCTGCACGAGCACCCCGGCGCGCAGCTGCTGCTGGAGCTGAAGGGCCGCTGGTCCGCCGCGCAGGTGGCCGGCGCGCTGGCCGACGTGCGCCGCGCCGGCGCGGTGGACCAGGTCGTCGTGCAGAGCTTCGAGGTGAGCACCCTGGCGCACGTGCAGGACGTCGCCCCCGGGGTGCGCCGCGCGGTGCTGCTGGAGGAGCCCGCCGCCGACGCCCTGGCCCAGGGCCGCGCGCTGCGCCGCGACCTGGGCGTCATCGCCTGCAACCCCTCCGTGGCCTCCCTGGTGGCCCGCCCGGCCGCCGTCGCCGAGCTGCACGCCGCCGGCCTGGCCGTGTGGTCGTGGACGGTGGACGAGCCGGTGCTGTGGCGCGCGCTGGTCGACGCCGGCGTGGACGGCCTGATCACCAACCGCCCCGACGGCCTGCGCGGCTGGCTGCAGGCGCGCGCCGACGCCGACGCCGCCCCGGCCGAGCTGCTGGTGCGCGCGCTGGAGCAGGGCGGCCGGGCCCGCCCCACCACCGACGAGCAGCTGCGGCGGCTCGCGGCGCGCTGAGCGCCGGGCTCAGCTGCCCGGCAGCACCCCGTCCGCGTCCGGCACGCCGCCGTCGATGTCGTCGGCGTCGACGATGCGGTAGGCGTAGCCCTGCTCGGCCAGGAAGCGCTGGCGGTGCGCGGCGAAGTCCTGGTCCTTGGTGTCGCGCGAGACGACGGTGTAGAAGCGCGCCGAGCCGTGGTCGCCCTTGGGGCGCAGCACCCGGCCCAGGCGCTGGGCCTCCTCCTGGCGCGAGCCGAACGAGCCCGAGACCTGGATGGCGACCTTCGCCTCGGGCAGGTCGATGGAGAAGTTCGCCACCTTCGAGACCACCAGCGTGGTGATCTCGCCCTGGCGGAAGGCCTCGAAGAGGCGCTGGCGCTCCTTGACGGAGGTGTCGCCCTTGATGACGGGGGCGTCCAGGCGCGCGGCGAGGTCGTCGAGCTGGTCGATGTACTGCCCGATCACCAGGGTGGGCTCCCCGGCGTGCTGGGCCACCAGCTTCTCCACGACCCGCGACTTCGCCGGCGAGGTCGAGCACAGCCGGTAGCGCTCGTCGTCCTCGGCGGTGGCGTACGCCAGGCGCTCGCCGTCGGGCAGGGTGACGCGCACCTCCACGCAGTCGGCCGGGGCGATGTAGCCCTGCGCCTCGATGTCCTTCCACGGCGCGTCGTAGCGCTTGGGGCCGATGAGGGAGAACACGTCGCCCTCGCGGCCGTCCTCGCGCACCAGCGTGGCGGTCAGGCCGATGCGCCGGCGCGCCTGCAGGTCGGCGGTCATCCGGAAGATCGGCGCGGGCAGCAGGTGCACCTCGTCGTAGACGATCAGGCCCCAGTCGCGCGCGTCGAACAGCTCCAGGTGCGGGTAGGTGCCCTTCCGCTTCGTGGTCACCACCTGGTAGGTGGCGATCGTCACCGGGCGGATCTCCTTGCGGGCCCCGGAGTACTCGCCGATCTCGTCCTCGGTCAGCGAGGTGCGCTTGATCAGCTCGTCGCGCCACTGCCGCGCCGAGACGGTGTTCGTCACCAGGATGAGCGTGGTGGCCTTCGCCCGCGCCATCGCGCCGGCGCCCACCACCGTCTTGCCCGCCCCGCACGGCAGCACCACCACGCCCGAGCCGCCGTGCCAGAAGCCCTCCACGGCCTCGGACTGGTAGGGCCGCAGCGACCAGCCGTCCTCGGCCAGCTCGATGGGGTGCGCCTCGCCGTCGACGTAGCCGGCGAGGTCCTCCGCCGGCCAGCCCAGCTTCAGCAGCGCCTGCTTGAGGTTGCCGCGCTCGCTGGGGTGCACCGCGACGGTGTCCGGCGCCACGCGCTCGCCCAGCATCGGCGCGACGCGTCGGCTGCGCAGGACCTCCTCGAGCACGGGAACGTCCAGCGCGTGCAGCACCAGCCCGTGGGCGGGGTCGGCCACCAGCTGCAGGCGCCCGTAGCGGGCCATGGTCTCGGCGACGTCGACCAGCAGGGCGTGCGGCACCGCGTAGCGGGAGAACTCGAGCAGGGTGTCGACGACCTGCTCGGCGTCGTGCCCGGCCGCGCGCGCGTTCCACAGCCCCAGCGGGGTCAGGCGGTAGGTGTGCACGTGCTCGGGGGCGCGCTCGAGCTCGGCGAAGGGGGCGATGGCCGCGCGCGCTTCGCCGGCGCGCGCGTGGTCGACCTCCAGCAGCAGCGTCTTGTCGCTCTGGACGATGAGGGGGCCGTCGGTCACAGCTGCTCCAACCCCCGCCCGCGCCGGGTGCTTCCGCGGCGCGCGGGCGCGGTGCGCGTGAGCACGCTCACACCGCGGTCGTGCCCGGCGGGGCCCCACCGGCAGGGCCCTGCCAGGGGCCGTCCCAGGGCCCGCCCCAGGGCCCGCCCCAGGGGCCGGGCACGAGCGGGCCCGGGCCGTCGAGCAGGCGCAGCAGAGCCACCAGGGCCACCACCAGCAGCACCGTCAGCGCGATCGTCGCCCAGGCGACCACCTTCCCGGCCAGCACGTGCCCCAGCCCGCGCCGGGCGCCGCCGGAGGCGAGGACCCGCCGGCGCGCCCCGGGCGCCACCGCCAGCGCCACCACCGCCGCGATCCAGCCCGTGCCCGTGAGCACCAGCAGCAGGCCCCCGACGGCCGTCCACAGCACCGCCTGCGCCGCGCCGGCCACGGGGACGGACCCGTGCCCGTACCCGTACCCGTCGCCGAGCACCTCGTTGCGCAGCGGTGCGCCGGCGGGGTCCGCACCCGGCCGGTGCCGCTGCGGCGGCCCGGGGGGTGCCGGTGCCCCGGAGGGGTCCGGGGCGCTGAACGGGTCGGGGGTGCCGAACAGGTCCGGGGCGCTGAACGGGTCGGGGGTGCCGAAGGGGTCCCGGGCGCGCGCGGGCTCGTGCACGCGGTAGGGGTCGTGCGCGTCGGGGAGCCGGTCGGCGCCCGGCTCCGGCCACGGCGCACGCGGCTCCTCGTCCCGTCCCCACCCGCTCACAGCCCGCTCCTCCCGACGCCGTGCCGCCGCGACCGCCCGGCCGCGACCGGGGCACGACGCTAGCCGACGCGCGCGCGGCTCACCCGCCCTGCGGGGCCACCCCGGTGATGCGGTGCACGGAGAAGGTGCGCACCTCCGCGTGCGCGCGGTCGACCGCGGTCACGCGCCCGCCCTCCACGCCCAGCGGCTCCACCAGGTGCCGGCGCGGGGAGCCGTCGGCCTCCACGTAGCCGATCCACACCGGCCGCCCGGCGGCGGCCGCGTCGCGCAGCAGCGCCAGCGACGTGGCGGGGTCCAGGTGGCTCAGCGCCGGGGCGCCGACGTGCTCGGCGCGGCGGCGCTCGCCCGCCTCGGCGTCCTCGTCGCCGGCGCGCACCGAGCGCACCGCCGCCGACAGCAGCGCCGGCGACGGCGGTGGCGGCTCGCCGGTCACCGGCCGCGGCAGCGCGCGCGGGCCGCTGCGCAGCACCGCCGCCCGGCCCACCAGCAGCTCCCCGCCGGGGCCCTCCGCGGCCGGCGCCAGCCCGGCGCCGCGCAGCACCGCCAGCACCTCGTCGGCCTCGGCCTCGGCGGCCAGCACCGTCGGCGCCAGCGAGCGCAGGCCCAGCCGGGCGCAGCGGCGGTCCGAGAGCAGCTCCGCCAGCACCGCGGGGTCCTCCGCGCGCACGTAGCTGCCCGCGCGGCCCACCCGCACCCGGCCGTGCCGGCGGGCCACGTCGCGCACCAGGTACTCCAGCGGCTGCGGCACGCCCGTGGCGGAGACGTCGGCGAGGAAGCGCAGCGCATCGTCGGCCGTCAGCCCCTCGTCCAGGCCGCGGCGCACCGTCGCGGGGTCGAAGCGGTAGACGGTGGCGCCGCCGCGGCTCTCCACCCGCGCCAGGGACGCCAGCCGCTGCGCCAGGTGCGACTCCAGCGGGCCGGGCGCCACGGCCGTCAGGTCCGCCTGCAGCAGCACCTCGGTCACCGGTGCGGGCAGCGCCGCCGCCAGGGTGCGCGCCGCGCCCTCGTCGTCGCCGGTGAGCAGCTCGCGCCCGGCCGGCGAGAGCGCCCCGGCGCCCAGCACCCCCAGCCACCCGGCGTCGCGCAGCGTCCAGCGCACCAGGTCCTCGCGCAGCCGCCCCGCGCGCCGCGGCGCGTCCCAGCGCAGCCGGGCGGCCAGCTCGTCGGCGTCCACGGCCCCGCCCGGGCCGGCCGCGGCGAGCTGCTCGAGCGCCGCGCGGCGCACCGCCAGCGCCGCCCCGCGGTCCAGGTCCGGTCCCAGCGCGTTGCGCGGGGAGTCCTTGGCGTCGCGGGTGCCGACCAGCGCCGGCACCCGCGTCGAGCCCAGCCACGGGCGCGCCAGCGCCACCCAGCGCCCCGGCACGCCCTCCTCGCGCCAGGCGTCGAACGCCGGGGTGGGCAGCCAGCGCGGCTCCACCTCGGCGTCGTCGGCGACCAGCCCGGCCAGGTGCGCGACCTCGGCCACCAGCGCGGCGGTGGCCTCGTCGACCTCCAGCGCCGCGGCGGTGCGGCGCAGCTCGCGCACGCCCACGCCGCCGGCGCGCAGCACCGGCGGCGGGGCCGAGCCCCACAGCAGCCCCAGCTCCTCCACCAGCCGGCAGGCCGTGGCCGCCGCCTCGGCGGACGCGGCGGCCACGTGCTCGGGGCGGCGCCGCTGCACGGCCGGCTCGGGCGGCTCGCGGTCGGCGCTGCGGTGCACCCGCCCGCCGCGCAGCGCCAGGCCCACCTCGCGCGGCAGCACCACCGTGCCCGGCCCGGAGACGGCCAGCAGCCCGTGCGCGAGCAGCCAGTCCACCGGCCCGGTGGCCGCCGCGGCGCGCACCTGCCGGTCGGCGCGCTCCACCGAGCCCGCCGGCGGCCCCCACGTCAGCCGCGCCAGCAGCTCGCGCACCCCGGCGGGGGCGCCGGCCAGCAGCGCCTCGACCACGGCCGGCTCGCCCAGGTGCGCGGCCAGGCGCGGCAGGGCCGCCTCCGGGTCGTGGGTGACGGGCAGGTCCAGGTCCTCCAGCAGCTCCGCCAGGCGCTGCGGGGAGCGCCGGCCCAGCGCGTCGGCCAGCGGCGGGCCCAGCCCCGCCGGGTGCGGGCCGAGCAGGTCGCGCACGGCGTGCACCAGGTGCAGGCGCCGGTCCGGGCCCCACAGCAGCGCCCGCGCGCGCAGCAGCGCCAGCACCCCGCCGGCGCGCGCGCCCCACGCCCGCGAGACGGCGGTGGCGCTGGTGGGGTCCGGCAGCACGGCGAGCACCTCGGCCACCTGCAGCGCGGGGGTGTCCAGGCCGTCCAGCGCCCGCTGCACGCTGGCGCGGGTGGTGGCCCGGGTGGCCAGCGCCGTCGTGGTCGTCGGCAGCGGCGTCGCCAGGTCCGGGCGCGCGGCGAACAGGGCCGCGAGCTCGTCGTCGTCGCGCGCGCGCAGGTCCTCCGCGAGGGTGCGGGGAGCGCTGCTGCGGGCGGCCGGGGGCATCCGGGGGAGTCTAGGTGGGCCGCGGCGCGCCCGCCTCAGCGCGGCGGTGCCGCCGGCACCCCGAAGTGCGCGAACAGGCGGGTGTCCAGGAACGACGTGATGTGCGCGATGCGCCCGCCGCGCAGCTCCAGCGCCTGGAACGCGAAGGGCACGAGCGCGCCGTCCGGGCCCGGCTTGTACTGCGCGAAGGCGGGGGAGCCGTTGAGGTCCACGCGCACCAGCGTCGAGCCGCGGCAGCCGCGCCCGGGCCCGGTCATCCAGCGCACCACGTCGCGCGGGCCCGCCAGCCACATCTCGAACGGCGGCATGTTCTGGGTGACGTCCTCGGCCAGCAGCGCGACGAAGGCGTCCATGTCGTAGGACTCGAAGGCGTGCACGTAGCGCTCCAGCAGCGCGCGGTGCTCGGCGTCGAGGTCCGCGGCGCGCGCGGCGCCGGGGGCGCCGGGGGCGTCGGGGCCGACGCCGGGCCGCGAGGCCATCGTGGCGCGGGCGCGCTGCAGGGCGCTGTTGACCGAGGCGGTGGACGTCTCCAGCAGCCCGGCGACCTCCTCGGCGCGCCAGCGCAGCACGTCGCGCAGCACGAGCACCGCCCGCTGGCGCGGGGGCAGGTGCTGCAGCGCGGCGACGAACGCCAGGCGGATCGACTCGCGGGCCACCGCCACGTCGGCCGGGTCCCCGCCCTCGGGCAGCACCCGGGTGTCGACCATCGGCTCCAGCCAGGTGTCCTCGGAGCGCCGGGCGGCCAGCGAGGCCTCCACCGGCTCCCAGGCCGCGGCCGACAGGTCCATCGGCCGCGCCCGGCGCCCGCGCGCCTCGATCATCGTCAGGCACACGTTCGTGGCGATGCGGAACAGCCACGAGCGCAGCGAGGAGCGGCCCTCGAAGCCGTCCGCGCCGCGCCAGGCGCGCAGCATCGTCTCCTGCACGGCGTCCTCGGCGTCGAACGCCGAGCCGAGCATGCGGTAGCAGTAGCCGGTCAGCTCGCGGCGGTGCGCGGCCAGCCGCGGCTCCAGGGCGGCGGCCGCGGAGCCGCCGCCGGGCGGGACGGGCCCTCCGGGCGCGGGGGGTTCACCGGGCGGGACGGGCGCGGGGGCCTGGGCGGGGATCGTCACCCGCCACAGGCAACCACCCGGGACCGACACGCGGCAGGGGTCCGCCGCCACTGGCCCCACCGGCGCCGGCCGGCCCCGCCGCGCGCCTCAGCGCGCGGCGAGCCCGGTCGGCCCGGTCGCCGCGGTCGGCGCGCTCACCGGGGCCATCGAGGTCATCGAGGCCGGCAGGTCCTCGGCGTGCAGCACCACCAGCCGCTGCGTGGCGCGCGTCAGGGCCACGTACAGGTCGTTGGCGCCGCGCGGGCGGCGCAGCACCGCGGCCGGCTCCACGAGCACGACGACGTCGAACTCCAGGCCCTTGGCGCGGTGCACGTCCAGCACGCCCACCCGCGCGTCCAGGTCGTCGGGGGAGGCGGCCACCGCCCCCGGCTCCAGGGCGCGCGCCACCGCCGCGCGCAGCGCGTCCGAGCCCAGCGGGCCGTCCTCGTGCGCGGTGAGCACGGCCACCCGGCCCTCGGCGAGCTCGCCGAGCACCGCGCGCACGGCGGCCACGACGCCGGCGGCGTCGCCGGGCCCGTCCAGGCGCACGGCCACCGGGTCCGCGTCGCCCTCGCGCACCGGCGTGGGCGGGCGCGCGTCCACGCCCGCCGCGCGCAGCACCTCCGCGGCCACCCGCGCGATGCGCGCCGGGGTGCGGTAGTTGACCGTCAGCTCCTCCAGCCGCCAGCGCTCGCCGACCACCGGCTGCAGGGCCTCGGCCCAGCTGCGCGCCCCGGCCGGGTTCGACGTCTGCGCCACGTCGCCCACCAGCGTCATCGAGCGCGCCGGGCAGCGCCGCTCCACCAGGCGCCAGGCCATCGCCGACAGCTCCTGCGCCTCGTCGACGACGACGTGCCCGTACGCCCACGTGCGGTCCGCGGCCGCGCGCTCGGCCACCGAGCCCGAGGGGCCCTCGCCGGCGAAGCGGTCGGCCAGCAGCTCCGGGGTCACCAGCGGGTTGCCCACCCCGGAGGCCTCGAAGTCCTCGAGCACCTTGCGCGCGTACGCCAGCTGGTCCTCGCGGTCGGCGCGCCGGGCCTCCTCGGAGGCGCGGCCCTCCTCCAGCGGCCCGAGCAGCTCGGCCAGCTCGTCCAGCAGCGGCACGTCCGCCTCGCTCCACGCCTCGGCGTCCGCGCGGTGCAGCGCCTCGCGGTCCGCGCGCGTCAGCTGCGGTGCGGCGCGCTCGAGCTGACCGGGGTAGCGGTACAGCCCCGCGAGCACCTTCTGCGGCGTCAGCGGCATCCAGCACAGGTTCACCTCGCGGCGCACGTCGACGGACTCGCGCAGCTCGGTGAGCAGGTCCTCGCGCTCCTCGGCCAGGTCCACCCCGCGGGCGCGGGCCAGCTGCTGGGCCAGCGAGCCGAGCACCTCGCGCACGAACAGCGCGCGGGCGCCGTTGTGGGGGCGGCGGCTGCGGCGCGCGCGGGTGCGCGCGGAGGCGACCGCCTCCGGGCGCAGCAGCACGCGCGCGCCGTCGAGCTCCAGGCGCACCGCCCGCTCGGGCACGCGCTGGCGCGCGGCCACGGCGGCGGCGAGCACGTCGACCATGACCGGCGAGCCCTTCACGCGCGCGGCTCGCGGGGAGTCGGTGCCGCGGGCGGCGACGCCGGGGAACAGCTCGCCCAGCGTCATCGTCACCACGCCCGTCTCGCCCAGGGCGGGCAGGACCTGCTCGACGTAGCGCAGGAACACCGGGCTGGGGCCCAGCAGCAGCACGCCGCTGCGGGCCAGGCGGTCGCGGTGGGTGTAGAGCAGGTAGGCGGTGCGGTGCAGCGCCACGGCCGTCTTGCCGGTGCCCGGCCCGCCCTGCACGACGAGCACCCCGCGCTCGGAGGCGCGGATGACCCGGTCCTGCTCGGCCTGGATGGTGGCGACGATGTCCGTCATGCGCCCGGTGCGCGGGGCGCTCACCGCCGCCAGCAGCGCCGCGTCGCCCGTGGTGCGTCCGCCCTCGGAGGCCACGAGCACCTCGTCGTCGACGGCGGTGACGTGCCGGCCCTTGGTCAGCAGGTGGCGGCGGCGCACCACGTCGCGCGGGGCGGCGGCGGTGGCCTGGTAGAAGTCCTGCGCCGCCGGGGCGCGCCAGTCCACCAGCAGCTGCTCGCCGCGCTCGTCGGACAGGCCCAGCCGCCCGACGTAGCGGCGCGGGGTCTCGGTACCCGGGCGCAGGTCCAGGCGCCCGAAGCACAGCCGGTTCTCCACCGACCACAGCTGCGAGAGGCGGTCCTCGTACAGGGTGGCGAACGCGTCGCGCTCGAAGCGGTTCTGGTGGGTGCCGGTGGCGCGGGTGCGGCGCACCTCGGCCAGCTGGGCGGCGGTCTGCTCGCGCAGCTCGTCCAGGCGCGCGTACAGCCGCCCGACGTGGGCGTCCTCGAGCGCGACCTCCTGCTCGGCGTGCTCGGCGGCGGCGCGCTCGGCGGCGCGCTCGTCCGCCGCGCCCGGCCCCTGCCCGTCGGGGTGCCGCCCGTCGGGGTGCTGCACGGCGGGGTGCTGCTCGGTGGGCTGGCTCACTCGGCGGGATCTCCTGATGCGCGTGCCTAGTGCGAGGACCCCGGAAGCCTAGGCCCGCGGCGCCCGCGGGGGGCAGCCGGTGGGGCGCACCCGGCGGGGCTCCGCCGGGTGCGGGCCCCGGCGCGGGACGCGCGCCGCTCAGCGCCGCTCAGCGCCGCCGCAGCACCCCGGCGGCGAAGGCGGCCTGCGCGACGTGCTCGAGGTCGTCGTCGAGCACGCTGACCAGCCGCACGCCCAGCGTCACCGGCGGGTCCCAGCGCTCGTCGACGACGCGGTCGAGGTCGGCGTCGGACAGGGTGCGCAGGTAGCGCTCGGTGCGCTCGTGCACGGCGTCGTAGTAGCCGCCGAGCTCCGCGGCCCCGGCGCGCACCAGGGCGACCTGCTCGGCGGAGAAGCCGTAACCGGTCTCGGCGTCGTCCAGCGGCAGGTCGAAGCGGCGCGCCCAGCCGTCGGCGGTCCAGACCTGCTCGGTGCCGGCGACCTCGCTGACGTGGTCGTCCTGCACGCGCGCCAGGTGCCACAGCAGCCACGCCACCGTGTTGGCGCCCGGGTCCAGCCGGGCGGTCAGGGCCGCGTCGTCGCACTGCCCCAGCACGGCGTGCACGGCGGGGCGGATGCGGCCGTAGCCGTCCAGCAGCAGGTCCTTGGCGTCCACGCCCCCTGCCTACCCCCGCCGCGCCCGCTGGGCACGTCGGACACGTCGGGCGCGTCGGGCGCGCCGGGGGGTCAGCGCAGCCAGCGCCGCAGGTGCCGGCGCGAGGCGGCCTCCCAGGCGGCGTCGACGGCGGCCCGGCTGGCCGCCGCGCGCTCGCCCTCGGCGGCGAACAGGCGCCCGCACGTGAAGCCCAGCGACGGCTCGCGCCCGGCCAGGGCGTGCAGGACCCGGCGCACCACGACGGAGTCCTGGTGCTCGCCGAGGACCTCCTGCAGCCCCTCCACGGCCGCCGCGTACGCGCCCGCGTCCGAGCCCCACACCGGCTGCAGCGCCTCGCCGGCGTAGCGGGCCTCCTTGGCGCGCTTGCGGGCCTCGTGGAAGAGGTGGTCCGCCTCGTCGGGCGGCACCGCCGGGTCGGCGTCGGCGGCGTAGGCGGCGGCCACGCGCTTGCGCAGCTTCCTGTCCGTGGCCCGCACCAGGGCCGGCAGCACCTCGCGGGCCGGCTCGGCGGCCGGCGGCGCCCAGGGCGCGCCGTCCAGCGGCGCGGCCACCAGCTCCTCCAGCTCGCGCAGCAGCGCCAGGTACCGCTCGGAGCCCAGCGCCAGCAGCAGCTCGTCGTGGGCGCGGCGGTGGTCGGCCTCCAGCGCCGCGCGCAGCCGCTCGCGCTCGGCGGCGGGGTCCTCGCCCTCCACCGGCTCCAGGCGCTCCACGGCCCCGGCGAGGCGGTCGCGCATGACCTCCGCGTCGCGCGCGCCGCCGAGCTCGTCGGCCAGCCAGGACAGCTCCGCGCGCAGCCGCTCGGGCACCCCCTCGGCGAACAGCGGCCGGAACGTCTTCAGCGCGCTGCGCGCGCGCCGGGTGGCCACGCGCGCCTTGTGCACGCTGTCGGGCTCGTCCAGGCGCACCAGCGGGTCCTGCGCGACGAGCTGGCGCACCTGCGCGGCCAGGTGGGCGCCGACGACGGCGCCGGCGGGGGAGCGGCGCCTGAGCGCGGCGGGCGCCGGCGCGGCGGGCGCGTCGGTGCCCAGGGCGCGCGCCAGCTTCGAGCCGTGCCCGGCGGGGGCCACCCCGTGCGCGCGCAGCTGCGCGTCCAGCGCGTCCAGCAGGTCGCGCTCGCCCTCGACCAGCTCGACCTCCAGCTCGCGCCAGACCTGCGGCTCGGGCACCGGGCCCTCGGCCAGCAGCCGCTGCGCCTCCACGCGGTCGTCGGCGACCTCGGCGAGCACCCGGCCGCCGTCGTCGACGACGTGCCGCACGGTGCGCGCGGTCGTCAGCCGCGCCACCGGCACCAGCGGCTCGCCGCGCGTGAGGGCGGCCACGAGCCGCTGCAGCTGCTCGGGGACCCGGCGGGCGGCGCGCCCGGGGGGCAGGCGCACCTCGCGGCGCGCGCCGGCGACCGGCAGCTTCAGGTGCCAGCCGGCGTCGTCGCCGCCGGTGCGCCGGCGCAGCGTCACGCGCGCGGCCGCCAGGCGCTGGCCGGGGGTGTCGAAGTACACCGCCTCGAGGTGCAGGGTGCGACCCTCGGCCTCCAGGCCGTCCAGGGCGGGCAGCTCGGCGCCCTCCTCGACGTCGTACTTCAGCTCGACCTCGTCGTGGGTGCTCACGTCCCGGGTGGTTGCTGACACCTGCTCGATCAAACCGGACCGGGTGCCCGCGCGCACCCCGGGGCGGCGGCGGTCGGGGGCCCGCTGGGCCACCCGGGGGACACCTCGTTTCACCGCCGGGGGTCGCCGCGATGAGCAGCACGTGACCCAGACCGCCGCCCTCGAGAGCTGGTGGGCCTCCCTCGACGAGGAGCGCCGCCACCAGGCCCTCGACATCGAACCCGGGACCCACCTGCCCGAGGTCGTCGCCCTCGAACTCGCCTACCACGGCGTGCACGTGCCCGACGTGTCCGTCGCCTGGGACGTCGACGGCCTCGTGGCCACGCTGAGGGTGCACGTGCAGCCCGCGGTGCTCACGGAGTTCCTCGCCGGTGTGCGCGCGATGAGCTGACCCGCTCGCGACCGGTCCACGCGACCGGCCCCGCGGGGCCGGTCGGCGGGCCTCAGCCGTGCTGCTGGCCGGTGAGGACGTACAGCAGCCGGTCGCCCTCGCGCAGCTCGGACACCTGCGGGTCGGTGTAGCGGTGCGCGTGCCCCCCGCGCAGCACGGCGAGCACCGGCACGGGCAGGGAGCCGGGCGCGCGGCCGACCTCGTCGGGCGCCACGGGGCGCTCGGCCAGGTCCAGGCCGTTGCCGAAGGAGACCAGGTCCTCCACGACGGCCACGGCCGCGGGGCTGTCGGAGGCCATGCCCAGCAGCCGCCCGGCCGTCTCGGAGGAGACCACCACGGAGCTGGCGCCGCTCTCGCGCAGCAGCTCCGCGTGCTCGGACTCGCGAGCCGCGGCCACCACGCCGACGCGCGGGTTCAGCCGCCGCACGGCCAGGGTCGCCAGGATCGCGGTGTCGTCGCGGTCCAGGGCGACCACCACGCGGGCGGCCCGGTCGACGAGGGCGGCCTCGAAGGTCGCCGCGCGGGTCGCGTCGCCGGTGACGGCCAGGTACCCGTCGGTGGAGGCGTCGGCGGTGGCGCGCGGGTCGCTGTCGACCACGAGCAGCTGCGCGGCCGGGTGGCCGTGCAGGCGCAGCTGCCGCACCGCGGCCCGGCCCTTCGTGCCGTAGCCCAGGACGACGACGTGCTCGCGCATGCGCGACCTCCAGCGGGCCAGGCGGAACTCGGTGCGGGAGCGCTCGGTGAGCGCCTGGATGGTGGTGCCGACCAGCACGATGACGAACAGCACGCGCATGGGCGTGACCACGAGGGCGTTGAGCAGCCGGGCGCCCGGGGTGACGGGCACGATGTCGCCGTAGCCGGTCGTGCTCAGCGTGACGGTGGTGTAGTACAGCGCGTCGACGACGGAGACGTCCCCGTCGAGGTTGTCGGTGTAGCTCTCGCGCTCGATCACCACCATGAGCCAGGCGACGAGCACCAGGGCCAGCGCCACGCCCAGCCGCAGCGCGATGGCGCGCAGCGGCGACAGCCGCCGCCCGCGCGGCAGCCGCACCCTGACGTCCGGCGCGTGCACGCCCCCCTGCCTACCGCCTCGCGCCCGCCCGCGCGAGGCGGCGCGCCCGCCGCTCAGGCGCCGCCGGGGTTCAGCGTCACCTCCAGCGGGGTGAAGGACTCGCCGGTGACGTCCACGCCGTCGGCGCTCAGCTCGTCCACGGCCCGCTGCACGAACTCGTTGGTGTACGCGTCGGCGCCGGGGTCCCGGCTGATGACGGTCTGGCCCTCGGCGTTGCGGGTGTCGCGGGCGATGGCCACGGTGCGCTCCCACGCCGCCGCGTCGACGACCCCCGCGCCGGCCGGCGCCGGCCACACGAGCTTGTTGACCTCGTTGACCTGCCACAGCTGGTGGCTGGCGCCCAGGGTGGAACCGCCGGCCACCACGACGTCGCGGGCGGCTGCCGCGTCGTCGCGGGCGGCGGCCCAGCCCCGCAGCGACGCCTTGAGGAACGCCACCGTCTGCTCCTGGTACGCGGTGTCGCCGAGCTTGTCGCTGGAGGCCCACACCGCGTCCTGCAGCATCGCGGTGCCGACCTCGTTCCAGTCCAGGACGGTGAAGTCGTCGGCGGTGTACAGCTCGCCGGTGGCGGGGTCCTCGGCCTCCAGCAGCTGGGCGTACTCGTTGTACGTCATGGCCTGGGCGGCGTCGACGTCGCCCTGCAGCAGGCCGAGCATGTCGAACTGCTGCTGCACGAGCGTGACGTCGGTGGCGGGGTCGAGCCCGGCGGCGGTCATCGCGGCGAACAGCTCGTACTCGTTGCCGAAGCCCCAGTTGCCGACCTTCTTGCCGCGCAGCGCCTCCACCGAGTCGATGCCGGCCCCCTTGAACGAGACCTGCAGCGTGCCCGAGCGCTGGAACACCTGCGCGACGTTCGTGATGGCCGCGCCCTGCTCGCGCGAGGCCAGCGCCTTGGGCACCCACGCGATCGCGTAGTCGGCCTGGCCCTGGGCCAGCACGGTCTGCGGGACGATGTCCGAGCCGCCCTCGAGGATCTGCACGTCCAGGCCCTCGTCGCGGTAGAAACCCCGCTCCAGCGCGGTGAAGTAGCCCGCGAACTGCCCCTGGGTGACCCACTGCAGCTGCAGCTTCACCGGCGTCAGCCCGTCGGCGCCGGCGCTCGGGCCGCCCGCGGTGGCCTCCTGGTCGGCGCTGCCGCACGCGGCCGCGCCCAGGGCCGCGGCCCCGGCGGCGGCGCCGAGCAGGGCGGCGCGGCGGCTGAGGGGGGAGCGAGGGTTCAACGGGACCTCCTGGTGGTGGGGGCGAGCAGGCGCTCGACGAGCAGGGCGGCGAGGTGGAACGCCAGGCCCAGGGCGACGGCCCCGAGCACGTACGCCCAGGCGCGGGGGTAGGCGGTGGCGCTGGCGGCGGAGGTGATGCGCGAGCCGAGCCCGTCCTGCAGGCCGCCGAAGTACTCGGCGACCACCGCGGCGATGACCGACAGCGGTGCCGCCAGCCGCAGGCCGGTGGTCACGAACGGCACGGCCCCCGGCAGCCGCACGTGCCGGGTGACGGCCCAGCCGGACACGGCCAGGGCGCGCACCAGCTCGGCGTGCACCGGGTCCACGCGCCGCAGGCCGCGGGCGGTGTTGACGAACACCGGGAAGAACACCGCCACGGCCACCACGAGCCGGCGGGGCACGGGGCTGGTGGAGCCGAACATCGCGTTGAACACCGGCGCCAGGACGACGATCGGCAGGGCGTTGGCGGCCGCCGACAGCGGCGAGAGGACCTCGTCGAGCAGCCGGGAGCGGGCGGCGAGCGCGGCCGCGGCGATCCCGGCGACCGAGCCGGCCAGCAGGCCCACCGCGGCCGTGGTCCCGGTGGCGGCCGCGGCGCGCGCGACGTCGCCGGCCACCCCGCCGAACGCCCCGGCGATCGCCAGGGGCGAGGGCAGCACGAACGTGGCGACCCGGCCGAGGACCACGACGGCCTGCCACAGCAGCAGCGCCGCGACGCCGACGAGCAGCGGCGGCAGCAGGCGGGTGCGCAGCGACGTGCCGGCGCTCACCGGTCCTCGCCCCGCAGCGCCAGCGGCTGCGCCGCCCCGCTCGCGGTGCGCCCGCGCAGCGCCTCGCGCACCTCGGTGACGGCGGCGAAGAACGCCGGGTGCTCGCGGGCGTCCTCGTCGCGGCCGGGCAGCTCCACGTCCACGACGCGCACCACGCGCCCGGGGCGCGCGGACATCACCACGACCTGCGTGGACAGGAACACCGCCTCGGCGATGGAGTGCGTCACGAGCACCACCGTGGTGCCGGTGCGCTCGCGCACCGCCAGCAGCTCGGCCTGCAGGCGCTCGCGGGTCATCTCGTCCAGCGCGCCAAACGGCTCGTCCATGAGCAGCAGCGGGGGCTCCTCCGCCAGCGCGCGGGCGATCGCGACGCGCTGCTGCATGCCGCCGGAGAGCTGCGCGGGGCGGGCGGAGGCGAACTCGCCCAGGCCCACGAGCTCCAGCAGGTCCCGGGCGCGCTCGGCGCGCTCGCGCCGGCCGACGCCGTGCAGCTCCAGGGGCAGTTCCACGTTGCGCTGCACGCTGCGCCACTCCAGCAGCCCGGCGGACTGGAACGCGATGCCGTAGGAGTGCCGGCGCCGCGCCTCGGCGGCGCTGAGCCCGCCGACGCTCACCTCGCCGGAGGTGGGCGTGACGAGGTCGGCGATGCAGCGCAGCAGCGTGGACTTGCCGCACCCGGAGGGGCCGATGAGCGAGACGAACGCGCCCGGCTCGACGGTCAGGTCGACGCCGGAGAGCGCGTGCACGGCGCCACCGGGGGTCTCGAAGCGCTGGTGCAGGTCCACGACGCGGACCGCGGCGGTCACGGGTTCCTCCCGGGGGTGCGGGTGCGCAGGAGCACGGTCTCGAGCAGGGCCACGCAGCCCGCGGCGAGCAGGCCCAGCAGGGCCGCGCCGAGGACCGCGGCGTACAGGCGCCCCGGTGCGGAGGTGGCCTGCTGCGCGTACTGCAGGACCAGGCGCCCGGTGCCGCCGCGGGTGCCGGTGGAGATCTCCGCGACGATGGAGCCGACCACGGCCTGGGCGGCGGCAAGCCGCAGCGCCGGCAGCAGGAACGGCAGGCTCGCCGGCAGCCGCAGGCGCAGCAGGGTCTGCCGGCGGCTCGCGTGCAGCGCCGCGAACAGCTCCACCGCGGCCGGGGCGGGGGACTGCAGCCCGCGCAGCACCCCCACGGCCACCGGGCAGAACGCCAGGAAGGCGGACAGGACGACGACGGACGTCCACGGCTGCCAGGTCAGCTCCGGCGTCAGCCGCAGCCGCCCGCCCCAGGCAGCCACCAGCGGGGCGACGGCGATGACGGGCACGGTCTGGCTGAGCACCACGTACGGCAGCAGGCCGCGCTCGGCCACGCGCAGGCGCTGCATGAGCACCGCCAGCGCGATCCCGACGGCCGCGCCGAGCAGCCAGCCGGCGGCGGCCGTGCGCAGCGTGCCCCAGGCCGCGGCGAGCACCGCGGCACCCACGGTGCGCGAGCCGGGCACGGCGACCTCGGGGGTGCCCAGGGTGCGCAGCACCTCCAGCACGCCCGGCATGGAACGCGGGTCGGCGCGCGGCAGCACCCGCTGCCCGCCGACCTCCACGCCGGCGGTGGGCCCGAGCGCGCGGTACAGCTCCCACGCGGCCAGCAGCACCGCCACGCCCAGCAGCGCCGACCCCGCGCGCCGCACCGCGGGCGGCACGCCGCGCGCGGCGCCGGAGGCGGCGGGCGCGGCGGCCGCGGGTCCGGCGGGGGGTGCGCCCTCCAGCAGCCCGGTCACGGTGCGAGCCTCACGAGAGCGCGACCGGGGGCGGGGCCAGGGCGGGCAGCACCCGCTCGCCGTAGGCGCGTAGGGTCTCCTCCTTGGCGTCGTGCTGCAGGTACAGCGCGAACTGGTCGACGCCCAGGGACTGCAGGTCGCGCACCCGCTGCACGTGCTGCTGCACGTCGCCGAGCACGCAGAAGCGGTCGACGACCGCGTCGGGGACGAAGTCGGCGTGGGTGTTCCCCGCGCGCCCGTGCTGGTTGTAGTCGTAGCCCTTGCGCCCGGCGACGTAGTCGGTCAGGGCCGCGGGGACCTCGCCGCCGTCGCCGTAGCGCGCGACGAGGTCGGCGACGTGGTTGCCGACCATGCCGCCGAACCAGCGGCACTGCTCGCGCGCGTGCGCCAGCTCCGCCTCGGAGCCGCCGGTGACGTAGGCGGGCGCGGCCACGCACACCTTCACCTCGTCCGGGTCGCGCCCGGCGCGCTCGGCGGCCTCCTTGACGGTCTTGATGGTCCAGGCGGCGACGTCGGGGTCGGCCAGCTGCAGGATGAACCCGTCGGCGACCTCCCCGGTCAGCTGCAGGGCCTTGGGCCCGTACGCGGCGACCCACACCTGCGTGCGGTTCGTCGGCCCGGTCACCGGCGCCCACGGCAGGCGCAGGGTGCGCCCGCGGTGCTCCACGGCCCGGCCGTTGGCCAGTTCGCGGATGACGTGCACGGACTCGCGCAGGGTGGCCAGGGTGGTCGGCTTGCCGGACAGGGTGCGCACGGCGGAGTCGCCGCGGCCGATGCCGCAGATGGTGCGCGGGCCGTACATCTCGTTCAGCGTCGCGTACGTCGAGGCGGTCACCGACCACTCGCGGGTGGCGGGGTTGGTGACCATCGGGCCCACCACCACCTTGCGGGTGGCCTGCAGGATCGCCGAGTGCACGACGTACGGCTCCTCCCACAGCACGTGCGAGTCGAAGGTCCACACGTGGCTGAACCCGTGGGTCTCGGCCAGGCGGGACAGCTCGACGACCCGCGAGGCCGGCGGGGTGGTCTGCAGGACGATGCCGAAGTCCACGTCTCCCCCTCCCTCAGCGCAGGTACTGCGACAGGCCGCGCGGCACGTAGCGGCCGTGGGCGGTCGGGCCGGTCCAGGTGCCGCGGTCCACCAGGACGGTGCCGCGCGAGACCACGGTGCGGACGGCGCCGGTGAGGCGGAAACCCTCGAACGCGGAGTAGTCGATGTTCATGTGGTGGGTGGCGGCGCTGATGGTCGTGGTGCCCGCCGGGTCGTACACGACGAGGTCGGCGTCCGAGCCGGGCGCGAGGGTCCCCTTGCGCGGGTACATCCCGAACAGCCGCGCCGGGGTGGTCGAGCAGGTCTCCACCCAGCGCTGCAGCGACAGGTGCCCGTCCACGACGCCCTGGTGCACCAGGTCCATGCGGTGCTCCACCCCGCCCATGCCGTTGGGGATGCGCGAGAAGTCCCCGCGGCCCAGCTCCTTCTGGTCGTTGAAGCAGAACGGGCAGTGGTCGGTGGAGACGACGGCCAGGTCGTCGGTGCGCAGGCCCCGCCACAGGTCCGCCGCGTGCGGCTCGTGCTTGGAGCGCAGCGGGGTGGAGCAGGCGTACTTGGCGCCCTCGAAGCTGCCCGGGCCGCCGGCGCCGAGGTGGTCCTCCAGGGTCAGGTACAGGTACTGCGGGCACGTCTCGGCGAAGACGTTCGCGCCCGTGCTGCGCGCGGTCGCGATGCGCTCCAGCGCCTGCGAGGCGGACACGTGCACCACGTACAGCGGGGTGCCGCCGGCCACCTCGGCCAGGGCGACCGCGCGGTTGACGGCCTCGGCCTCCAGCGCCGCCGGGCGCGTCAGGCCGTGGAAGACCGGGTCGGTGTCGCCGCGGGCCAGGGCCTGCTGCACGAGCACGTCGATGGCGGTGCCGTTCTCGGCGTGCATCATGACCATCGCGCCGTTGTCGGTGGCGCGCTGCATGGCCCGCAGGATCTGCCCGTCGTCGGAGTAGAACACCCCCGGGTAGGCCATGAAGAGCTTGAAGCTGGTGATGCCCTCGTGGGCGACGAGGGAGTCCATGGCCTTCAGGGAGTCCTCGTCCACCCCGCCGAGGATCATGTGGAACCCGTAGTCGACGGCGCAGTTGCCGGCGGCCTTCGCGTGCCACTGCTCCAGCGCGCGCTCGACGACCTCGCCGGTGCGCTGCACGACGAAGTCCACGATCGTCGTGGTGCCGCCGAACGCGGCGGCCCGGGTGCCGGTGGCGAACGTGTCGGAGGCCTCGGTGCCGCCGAAGGGCATCTGCATGTGCGTGTGCACGTCCACCCCGCCGGGCAGCACGTAGCAGCCCGTGGCGTCGATGTGCGCGTCCACGGCCAGCTCGGCCGCGGTGCCCGGCGTCAGCAGCGCGGCGACGCTCTCCCCGTCGAGCAGGACGTCCGCCGGCGAGGCGCCGGTGGAGGTGACCAGGGTGCCCCCGGAGACGAGAGTCCTCACGGCCGCACCAGGTCGCCGTAGGAGTCCGGCCGGCGGTCGCGGTAGAACTGCCAGTCGGTGCGCGCCTCCTTGATGAGGTCCATGTCGAGGTCGCGCACGAGCAGCTCGTCGGAGGTGCTGCTGCCCTTGGCGCCGACGAAGTTCCCGCGCGGGTCGACGACGTAGGAGGTGCCGTAGAAGTCCACGGCGTCCTCGCCGAACTCGCCGACCTCGCGGCCCACCCGGTTCGGGACGGCGACGAAGTAGCCGTTGGCGGCCGCGGCGGTGGGCTGCTCCAGCTCCCAGAGCCGGTTGGACTGCCCCGGCTTGGAGGCGTTGGGGTTGAAGACGATCTCGGCGCCGGCCAGGCCGAGGGCGCGCCAGCCCTCCGGGAAGTGCCGGTCGTAGCAGATGTACACGCCCACCTTGCCGACCGCGGTCTCGAACACCGGGTAGCCGAGGTTGCCGGGGCGGAAGTAGAACTTCTCCCAGAACCGGTCCAGGTGCGGGATGTGGTGCTTGCGGTACTTGCCCAGGTACTTGCCGTCGGCGTCCACCACGGCGGCGGTGTTGTAGAGCACGCCGGGCTGCTCCTGCTCGTACACCGGCAGCACCATCACCATGCCCGTCTCGGCGGCGATGGACTGGAACCGCTGCACGATCGGGCCGGGGACGGCCTGGGCGTACTCGTAGTACGCCGCGTCCTGCACCTGCCCGAAGTACGGGCCGTGGAACAGCTCCTGGAAGCACACCACCTGCGCGCCGGCGTCGGCGGCCTGGTGGGCGTACTCCTCGTGGACCTTGACCATGCTCTCCTGGTCGCCGGTCCAGGAGGTCTGGACCAGCGCGACGCGCACCGTGGTCATGCCTGCTCCTCGCAGTTCGGGCGGCGGGGGGTTCCCCGCGAGGTGCGAGCAGGATCGCCAGGGCGCGGCGGCAGCGGCAAGGACCCCCCGCCGCGCGATCCGGCGCGTATCCTGTGCACGTGCACAACGCCGGAAACGCCGCGGAAACCGCGGCCTCGGCGGAGGTCCGCTCGGTCCTGCTGGAGCTGCTCGGCGACGTCGACGTGCTCGCCGAGCGCTTCCTCGCCCAGCTGCTGCAGGTGGTGCCCTACTCCGACGGGGCGGTGGCCCGCGAGGTGCTGCTGCGCGACGCGGTGGCCACCTGCGAGCGCGTGCTGCGCCGCCTGGTCGGCCTGCCCGTGCCCGAGCGGCTGGTGGAGGTCTCCCGCGACCTCGGCCGCCACCGCGCCGGCCTGGACGTGCCGCTGGCGGCGGTGACCACCGGCACCCGGCTGCACTTCCGGGTGGTGTGGGAGGAGCTGGCCGAGCGGCTGCCGCCGCACGCGCTGGCCGGGGCGGTCACCCTGCCGGTGCAGCTGTGGCAGGCCGTGGAGGAGCACTCCGCCGACGTGCAGGTCGGCTACCACGAGGCCGCCGCCGCGCTGGCGTACGAGCGCGAGCGCGACCGGCGCCGCCTGCTCGCGGCGTTCCTGGCCTCCGACGGGGAGGACCCCGACCTGCTGGCCGGCGCCGCGGCCGTGCTGGGCGCCGGGCGCGGCGACGACGTCTTCGTGGCCGTGGTGCCCACCGCCGCGCGCGGCCGGCTCGCGCCGCTGCTGCAGCGCCCGGGCGCGCTGCGGCTGCTGGACCACCACGCGGGCACGCTCGTCGTCGGCCACCGCCCCCGCGGGGCCTGGCCCACCGAGGGGCCCGGGCTGCCGGTGGTGCCCGCCCCGCTGTCCGCGGTGCCCTGCGGCCTCGGGCCGCTGGCGCGCGGGCTGGCCCGGGTGCCGCGTGCGGTGCGCCTGGCCGAGCACGTCGCCGCGGCGCTGCCGGCGGAGGCCGCCGGGCCCGCCCGGCTGGCGCACGTCGCCCTCGACGTGGCCGCCGCCCGCCTCGGGGCGCTGGGCGAGGACGTCGCGCACGAGGTGCTCGGCGAGCTGCTCGCGCTGGCCCCGCCCGAGCGCGAGCGCCTGCTGGAGGTCGTCGAGGCCTTCGCCGCCACCGGCTCCGTCGCCGCGGCCGCCGCGCGCACGTACTGCCACCGCAACACGGTGCTCAACCGGCTGCGGCGCGTGGGCGAGTGCACCGGGCTGGACGTCACCGTGCCGCGCCAGGCCGCGGCGCTGCTGCTGGCCCTGGCCGTGCACCGGCGCAGCGGACCCGCGCCCGGCTGAGCGCTCTCCGCGACCCCTCGGCGCTCTCCCGACGTCCCCCCGGCCGCTCTCTCATCGGCCGGGCGCCGCCCGCTGCCCCAGCGCGGCGCGCAGCCGCTCGGCGTCCTCGAAGGGGCGGCTGCGCCCGCCGGCGACCAGCTCGCGCTCGTGCCCGCGCCCGCACACGACGACCACGTCGCCCGGACCGGCCAGGGAGACGGCCAGGCGCAGCGCCGCGTCGCGGTCGGGCTCGACGTGCACCCGCGCCACGCCGGCCGCGCGCGCCCCGGCGGCCACCGCCTCGCGCAGCACCGCCGGGTCGTCGCCGTGCGCGCTCTCGTCGGTGACGACGACGTCGTCGGCGCAGCGCGCGGCGGTGCGCCCCAGCGGCTCGCGCTTGCCGGGGTCGCGCTCGCCGGTGGCGCCCAGCACCACCACCAGGCGCCCGGTGGTCAGGCCGCGCAGGAAGGGCAGCAGCCGCTCCTGGCCGGCGACGTTGTGCACGTGGTCGACCAGCGCCAGGAACGGCTGGCCGGCGTCGACGCGCTGCAGCCGCCCGGGCACGCCGCCGAGGCCCTCGGCGCCGCGCACCGCGGCCTCGACGTCCACGCCGGTCGCGTGCAGCACCGCCACGGCGCCCAGGGCGTTGTCGACCTGGTGGGCGCCCAGCAGCCGCAGCCGCACGCGCCGGTCCGTGCCCGGGCCCAGCAGCCGGAAGGAGGTGCCCGCCGCGTCCGCGCGCACCTGCTCGGCGCGCCAGTCGGCGCCGGGGCGCCCGGCGGCGGAGAAGGTCACCACGGGGGTGCGCACCTGCGCGGCCAGCCGGCGCCCGTGCGCGTCGTCGGCGTTGACCACCGCCAGCGCGCAGCGGCGCGGCTCGAACAGGGCCGCCTTGGCGGCGAAGTAGGACTCCACGTCCCCGTGCAGGTCGAGGTGGTCGCTGCCGAGGTTGGTGAACACCGCCGCGCGGAAGCAGGTGCCGTCCACCCGGTGCAGCGCGACGCCGTGGCTGGAGACCTCCACCGCCGCCGACGTCGCGCCCTGCGCGCGCAGCGAGGCGAGCACCTCCTGCAGCTCCGGCGCCTCCGGGGTGGTGCGCCGCGCCGGGCGCGACCAGCCCGGCGTGCGCACCTCCACGCCGCTGAGCAGCCCGGTGCGCCGGCCGGCCGCGCGCAGCCCCGCGTCGAGCAGGTGCGTGGTGCTCGTCTTGCCGTTGGTGCCCGTCACCGCGTACACCGCCAGCGCCGCGCTGGGCCGGGCGTGCAGGTGCGCGGCCAGCTCCCCGAGCACGGCGCGCGGGTCGGGCACCACCAGGGTGGGCAGCCCCGGCAGCGGTCGGTCGCTGAGCGCGGCGACCGCGCCGGCCGCCGCGGCCTCGGCCGCGAAGCGCGCGCCGTGCTGCCGTGCGCCGGGCAGCGCGGCGTACAGGTCGCAGGGCAGCACCCGGCGCGAGTCCAGGGTCGCGCCGCGCACCAGCGGGCCGGGCCCGGGCGGCGCCGCCAGCCCCAGCGCGCGGGCCAGCTCGGCCAGCGCCACGGGGCGCTCCGGCTCCGGGCGGTGGCGCGGCGGGTCGTGCGGGGCGGGCGGGGCCGTCGCGGGGGCCGTCCGTGGCTCGGTCACGGGGCTGATTGACGCACCCGCGGCCCGCCCGCACGAGCCGACACGCGCGGGGGCCGGTGCGTCAGGGCTGGCGGCGCTCCAGGCGCCAGGCCGCGCCGTCGTCCAGCGCGGCGGGGGAGCCGTCGCGGCTGAGCAGCACCAGCCTGTCGTGCAGGCGCGAGGTGCGCCCTTGCCAGAACTCCACCTCCACCGCGCGCACGAGGTACCCGCCCCAGTGCGGCGGTGCCGGCACGTCGCCGGGCGATCCGGTGTCGGGGAAGCGCCGGCGCAGCTGCGCCTCGCGCTCGTGCAGCCCGGCGGCCGAGGCGATCGGCTCGGACTGCTCGCTGGCCCACGCCCCGATGCGCGAGCCGTACGGGCGCGAGGCGAAGTACGCCTCCGTCTCCGCCCGGGGGAGCACCTCGGCGCGCCCGCGCACCGCGACCTGCCGGTGCGTGCCGTGCCATACGAGCAGCAGCGCCACCCGCGGCTCGTGCGCGATCGCCCGGGCCTTGCGCGAGCGCTGGTTGGTGTAGAGGACGAAGCCGCGCGCGTCGACGCCCTTGAGCAGCACCGTGCGCGCCGAGGGGCCGTCGGGGCCGGCGGTGGCGAGCGTCATCGCGTTCGGCTCCGGCTCCCCGGAGTCCACCGCCGCGGAGTACCACCGCTGGAACTGCTCGAGCGGGCAGGCGGCGAGGTCGGCCTCGTCGAAGGAGCGGTCGCCGTAGTCGACGCGGCGCTGGGCGGGGTCCTCCACCGGGCCAGCGTAGGGGGCGGCGCCGAGGTGCCGCCGCGCACGCCCCGCCGTAGCGTGGCGCGCGGTGCGGCACAGCGCCTCGGGGGACGCCCGCCGGTGCGGCGGGCAGGACGGACGGAGCCGATCGTGGACGTGACGCAGAAGGCGCGGGACGCGGTCGTCTCCGCCGTGGGCGCCGCCGCGCGCAAGCTGCCGGGCAGGGGCCCGGGGGCGCCCGCGCAGCAGACGCTGACCGTGGCGCGCCCGGCGGGCGACGTGCTCGCCGCGTGGGGCGACGCGCAGGTGGTCTCCCGCCTGCTGGGCGAGGCGGGGCGCGCCGAGGCCGACGGCGCGCGCTGGACGTTCACCCCGGCCGCGGGCGGGCCCGTGGACGCCGAGCTCGTGCCTACCGGCGAGGGCCTGGAGTTCCGCCGCCCCGGCGGTGGGGACGTGCTGCTGCGGGTGAGCACCCGCCCCGCGCCGGCCGACCTGGGCACCGAGGTCACCTGCGAGGTGGCCCCCGAGCTGAGCGCCGGCCTCGGCGCGGTGCCGTTCACGCTGCTGTACCGGTTGCGCGCGCTGCTGCTGACGGGGGAGATCCCCACGCTCGGCCCGCAGCCGGCCGCGAGGGAGGAGGAGCGCTGATGCGCGCGCTGGTGTGGAACGGGGTGAACGACCTCGCCGTGGAGACCGTGCGCGACCCGGGGATCCTCAACCCCCACGACGTCGTGCTCGACGTGACGCTGACCGTCACGTGCGGCTCGGACCTGCACTTCATCGACGGCTACCTGCCCGGCATGCGCCGCGGGGACGTCTTCGGCCACGAGTTCATGGGCGTGGTCGCCGAGGTCGGCCCCGAGGTGAAGCGCGTGCGGGTGGGCGACCGCGTCGTGGTGCCCTCGTTCATCGGCTGCGGGGAGTGCTTCTACTGCACCCGCGACATGTGGGCGCTGTGCGACACCACCAACCCCAACGCCGCCCTGCAGCAGCCCGCCCTGGGGTACCCCAGCGGCGGGATCTACGGCTACACGCACCCCTTCGGCGGCTACGCCGGCTCGCACGCGGAGTTCGTGCGGGTGCCCTTCGGCGACGTGAACTGCTTCGCGGTGCCCGAGGGGGTCAGCGACGTGCAGGCGCTGTTCACCTCCGACGCCGCCCCCACCGGTTTCACGGGCGCGGACTTCTGCGACATCGCCCCCGGCGACGTCGTCGCGGTGTTCGGCGCCGGGGCGGTGGGCCTCATGGCCGCCGCGGGCGCGAAGCTCATGGGCGCCGAGCGGGTGATCGTGGTGGACCGCCTGCCCGAGCGGCTGGAGCTGGCGCGCACCCGCGTGGGCGCCGAGACCCTGGACTACTCCGAGGTCGACAGCGTCCAGGAGGCGCTGCGCGAGAGCACCGGCGGGCGCGGGCCGGACGCCGTGATCGAGGCGGTGGGCATGGAGGGGCACGGCACCGGCGTGCAGGAGGTGTACGACCGCGCCAAGCAGGCGCTGCGCCTGGAGACCGACCGCGCCACCCCGCTGCGCGAGGCGATCCTCGCGTGCCGCAAGGGCGGGGTCGTCGCCGTGCTGGGCGTGTACGGGCTCACCGACAAGTTCCCGATGGGCGTGGCGCTGAACAAGGGCCTGACCATCCGCGCCTCGCAGCAGCACGGTCAGCGCTACGTGCCGCGGCTGCTGCAGCACATCGCCGACGGCGAGCTGGACACCGGTTTCCTCGCCACCCACGAGATGCCGCTGGAGGACGCCGTGCGCGGCTACGAGATGTTCAAGCACAAGCAGGACGGCTGCCTGCGCTCGGTCTTCCGCCCCTGAGGCCCACCCGGCGCGCCCGGCTCCGCGGGTGCGCGCACCGCTGACGAACCCCGACGAGAGGACCGCCATGACCACCCAGCCCGGCCAGGAACCCGGCAGCGAGCAGGCCGCCGAGGCGCCCACCGAGCCCGGCTACGGCAACGACACCGGTTTCGCGCTCGAGGCCGAGGAGGCCGACCAGCGCACCGGCCCCGGCTCGGCCGTGGACACCCCCGAGCGGGCCGACGACGCCGACGGCGTGGGCGAGGGCGCCGACGCTGGCTGAGGACCGGCGCCCGCCCGGGCGCGCAGCGGCCCGCTAGATCTCCTCGAGGCTGCGGGCCGCTTCCGCGTCCAGCTGCTCCAGCAGCGCGTCGCCGAGGCGGTCGAGCAGGTCCTGCGCGACCTCGCGCTCGTGCTCGCCCAGGCCCCGGGCGACGGCGTCCTCCAGGCGCGTCCACAGCCGCTCCACGTGCGCGCGCAGGGCGTCGCCGGCGGCGGTGGGCTCCACCAGGGTGGCGCGGCGGTCGGTGGGGTCGGTGCGCCGGCGCACGTAGCCGGCGGCCTCCAGGCGCTGCACCGTGCGGGAGGTGGCGGCGGAGTCCTTGCCGAAGCGGGCCGCCAGGTGCGTCTGGCGCACCGGCCCGGCCGTCCACAGGTGCATCATCAGTGCGCCCTGCTCCGGGCGCAGGCCCACCTCGCGCATGAGCTGCGACGCCAGCGCCCGGTGCGCGCGGGCCAGGCGCAGCACGGCCGCGCTGAGCGGGCCGAACTCCACGACCGGCCCGGCGGGGGTGGAGCTCTCCTGCGGCACGACGGTCCCCTCCTCGCTGGTGCGGTGCCGGTGCGGCACCTGCCCATTACAGCAGAGCGGGCGACCGGCCCGGCCGGACCCGCCGGGAACCCCAGCGCCGCACAGGCTCCACGCTCCTCTTGTACTACCTGTCATAGACAGCTAATGTCGGGCTCAGCCCCGGTGGGGCACCGACCGAGGAGGAACCGTGAGCCCGACCACGCACCCGACCGACGACACCGCCTCCACCGCTGCCGCGGCGGCGCGCAGCCACCGGCTCGTGCCGGGCGGGGCGCAGGTGCGCTTCCGCACCACGCACCTGCTCGGGCTCGGCCGGGTGGCCGGCTCCCTGCGGCTGCTCGACGGGCACGTGCTCGTCGCCGCCGACGGCACCCCGCTGGAGGTGGTGGCCGAGCTGGACACCGCGAGCTTCGACTCCGGCAGCCGGGCGCGCGACCGCGCGGTCGCCTCGCCCCGGCTGCTGGGCTCGGCCGCCCACCCGCGCGCCACCTACCGCTCCTCGCGGGTGCAGCCGCGCCCCGGCGGGTGGCTGGTGCACGGCACCCTGACCGTCAAGGGCGTCGGCGCCCCGGTGGACCTGCTCGTCGAGGCCCCTGGGGCCGGTGGCGGCGAGCACCCGGACGGCACCGTGCGCGTGCGCGCCGGCGCCCGCGTGGACCGCCGTCGCCACGGCATCGCGATCCCCGCCGCCCTGGCCGGGCGCTTCCTCGACGTCGACCTCGACGTGGCCGTGGACACCCGCGGCGCCTGAGCGCGGCACCCGAACCCCCGAACCCCCGACGTCCTCGAAGGAGCCCGCGATGGTCCAGGTCCTGCCCCTCGACGCCCACGTCGACCACGACGCCCAGCTCGCCGACGACACCCCCGGCCCCGTCGTGCTCGTCAACGTCTTCCACGTCGACCCCGAGCACGGCGACGACCTGCTCGCCGCCTGGGGCGACGTGCTGCGCCGCTTCCGCACCGCGCCGGGGTTCCTCTCCGCGCAGTTCCACCGCGGCACCGCCGGCAGCGGGACCTTCCTGAACTACGCGCTCTGGGAGAGCACCGCGGCCTACCGCGCCGCCTACGAAGACCCCGCCTTCCGCGAGCTGCTGGTCACCTACCCGCCCGAGACCGTCGCGACGCCGCACCTGTTCACCAAGCAGGCCGTCGCCAGCGTGTGCACCGCGTGAGACCCCTGCGACCCCACCACCCGAGGACCGGAGCACCCGTGAGCACCCCTGGAACACCCGAGGCCCCCAGCACCCCCGGCAGCCGTGAGCCCTCCGGCGGCCCGAGCGGCACCCGCGCCGGCTGCGACGGGGTGCTCCCGCGGTGAGCGTGCCCGACGGCTTCACGTCCCTGGGCGAGGCGCGCTTCGTGTCGCTGACGACCTTCCGCCGCAACGGCGACGGGGTGGCCACCCCCGTGTGGATCGCCCGGTTCGGCGAGCACCTGGTCGTCACCACCCCCGCGGCCAGCGGCAAGGTCAAGCGCCTGCGCCGCGACGGGCGGGTGCTGCTGGTGCCGTGCGGGCGCTTCGGCGGCGTCGAGCCCGGCGCGGTGCCGGTGGAGGGCCTCGCGGAGGTCCTCGGCCCCGACCGCGAGCACCCGGGGGAGACGGAGGTGCTGCGGCGCAAGTACGGCCTGGAGTACCGCGGCATCACCGCGCTGGAGGCGAGCGCGCGCCGGCGCAGGGGGGAGACCGACGAGCGCCTCATCGTCCGGATCACCCCCGCCGCCTGAAGCCCCGCCGCCGGGACCCGCGGGCGGCTCGACCGCCCGCGGGGTCTGGTCAGCGGCGCCCGGCGCCCGGTAGACATCGGGCGTGCGCATCGACCTGGCGGGGCGGACCGCCCTGGTGACCGGCTCCTCGCAGGGCATCGGCCTGGCCATCGCCACCGGTCTGGCCGCCGCCGGCGCGGCCGTCGTGCTCACCGGCCGCTCGGAGGAGCGCCTGCGCGCGGCCGCCGGCGGCGTGGACGGCGAGGTGCGCTGGGTCGCCGCCGACCTCACCACCGGCGACGGGCACGCCCGCCTCGTCGAGGAGGTGCCGGCGGTGGACGTCCTGGTGAACAACCTCGGCGTCTTCGGCGCCGCGGACCCGCTGACCACCGGCGACGACGAGTGGCGCCGCTACTTCGAGACGAACGTGCTCACCGCCGTGCGCCTGACCCGCCACTACCTGCCCGGCATGGTCGAGCGCGGCTGGGGCCGGGTGCAGTACACCTCCAGCGACTCCGCCGTCGTCACCCCGGCCGAGATGATCCACTACGGTGTCACCAAGACCGCGCTGCTGGGCGTGCACCGCGGGTTCGCCAAGGCCGCCGCCGGCACGGGCGTGACCGTCAACAGCGTGCTGGCCGGGCCCACGCGCACCGGCGGCGTGGAGGAGTTCGTGCGCCAGCTGATCCCCGGCGACCTGCCGTGGGAGGAGGCGCAGCAGCGGTTCATGCGCGAGCACCGCCCCCAGTCCCTGCTCGGCCGGCTCATCGAACCCGAGGAGATCGCGAACATGTGCTGCTACCTGGCTTCACCGCTGGCCTCCGCCACCACCGGCGCCGCCGTGCGCGTCGACGGCGGCTACGTCGACGCGATCCTGCCGTGAGCGCCGAACCCCCCGAGCCGGAGCTGCGCGTGCCCGCGGCCACCCGCGGTTTCGTCGGCCGACGCCGCGAGCGCGCGCAGGAGCTGCCGCCGGGGCAGTACCGCACCGAGGACTTCCCGGTGCTCTCCGCCGGGCCGACCCCGCGGGTGGACACCGCCGACTGGCGCTTCACCCTGACCACGGAGGACGGCAGCTCGCACCACTGGGACTGGGACGGCCTGCACCGCCTGCCGCGGCAGGAGTTCACCACCGACCTGCACTGCGTCACCCGCTGGTCGAAGTTCGGCACCCGCTGGTCCGGCTACCCCCTCGACGCGTTCTTCGCCGCCGTGCGCACCTCCGCCGCGCACGCGCTGGTGAGCTGCTACGGCGGGTACACCACGAATCTGCCGGTGGCCGACCTGCTGGGCGGGCGCGCCTGGATCGCCGTCGGCTACGACGGCCGGCCGCTGCCGGCGGTGCACGGCGGCCCGGCGCGGCTGCTCGTGCCGCACCTGTACCTGTGGAAGTCCGCGAAGTGGGTGCGCTCGATCACCTTGGCGCACACCGAGCAGCTGGGTTTCTGGGAGCAGGTCGGCTACCACGCCTACGGCGACCCGTGGCGCGAGCAGCGGTACGCGCTCTGAGCGGCTGGCGCCCGGCGCGCGTGGTGCAGGTGCGCCGTGAGAGCGCCACCGCCCGCACGCTCGTGCTGGAGGTCCCCGACTGGCCCGGCCACCTCGCCGGGCAGCACCTCGACGTGCGCCTGAGCGCCCCCGACGGCTACCGCGCCGTGCGCTCGTACTCCCTGGCCTCGGCCGCTGCGCCGCCGGGCCCGGCCCGCGTCGAGATCGGCGTGCAGGAGCTCGACGACGGCGAGGTCTCCCCGTTCCTGGTGCGCGAGGTGCGCGCCGGCGACGTGCTGGAGGTGACCGGCCCGCTGGGCGGGTGGTTCGTCTGGCGCCCGCAGGACCCCGGGCCGGTGCAGCTGGTCGGCGGCGGTTCCGGCGTCGTGCCGCTGGTCTCGGTGGTGCGCACCCACGCGGCGGCCGGTTCGCCGGTGCCGGTGCGGCTGCTGCTGTCGGCGCGCTCGCCCGAGCTGGCGATGCACGTGCCGGAGCTGCGCCGCCGGGCGCTGCGGCAGCCGGGCTTCGCCTTCGACGTCGTGTGGACCCGGCGGGCGCCCGAGGGCGAGGCGCGCCCGGTGGGCCGCCTCGACGCCGCGCGGCTGGCCGCGGCGACCGTGCCCGCCGAGCAGGGGCCGACCTGCTACGTGTGCGGGCCGACCCCCTTCGTGGAGGCCGTCGCCGAGCTGCTGCTCGCCGCGGGCCACCCGGCGGCGCGCATCCGCACCGAGCGGTTCGGCGCGGCCGGCTGAGCGCGCCGGTGGCGGTGCGGGGCCCGGGCCCGGGGGGAGGGGGTGCCGGTGCGCAGCCGAACCGCCGCCCACGGCGTCCCCCCGTGGGCTGACGGGCCCCGCGACCGCGGGAGGACCCCGGGGCGCGCGGCGCGCGCCCCCGAGGGGATCGCCGGACTACGGTCCGCGCGCCACGCTCGTGCTCTCAGCCGGTCCACAGGAGGGGCACGACGATGACGCCGACCACCACGCCCGCCCGCACCCGCCGCAGCACCCGCGCCGCCGCGGCGCTGGCCTGCGCGGCCCTGCTCACCGCGCCCGCGCTCACCGCCACCGCCGCGCCGCCGGACGCGCCACCGGCGCCCGCCGGGCGGGGCGCCGAGCGCGCCGCCGAGCGCGCCGCGCTGCAGCGCGCGCTGGACGAGCTGACCGCCAGCGGCGCCCAGGGCGTGCAGGCGCGGATCACCGACGGCCGCCACCGGGTGGTCCTCACCAGCGGCAGCGCCCACCACGGCGCCCGCACCCCCGTGCCGGCCGACGGGCGCTTCCGCGCGGGCAGCATCACCAAGACGCTCGTGGCCACCGTGGTGCTGCAGCTGGTCGCCGAGGGCCGCGTCGGCCTCGACGAACCCGTCTCGCGGTACCTGCCGGGCCTGCTGCCCGACGGGGACCGGATCACCGTGCGGATGCTGCTGCAGCACACCAGCGGACTGGCGAACTACACCGAGCTGATCCCCGCCGACGCCGCCTCGCTGCCCACGCCGGCGGCGTACGAGGCGGTGCGCTACCAGCACCACGAGGCGCGCGACCTCATCGCCCTGGCCACCGCCCGCCCGCTGGGCTTCGAGCCCGGCACGTCGTGGAGCTACTCCAACACCGGGTACCTGGTGCTGGGCGAGCTCGTGGAGGAGGTCACCGGCGCGCCGTACGCGCGCGCGGTCGAGGAGCGCATCCTGCGCCCGCTGCGCCTGCGCGCCACCTCGCTGCCCGGGGACCGGGTCAGCCTGCCGCCGCCGCACGCCCACGGCTACGCGCGCGTGGGCGGTCAGGTCGTCAACGTCACCCGCCTGAACCCCTCCGTGGCGGGGGCGGCCGGCGAGCTGGTGTCCACCACCGCCGACCTCGACCGCTTCTTCGACGCCCTGCTCGACGGCCGGCTGCTGCCGCCGGAGCTGCTGGCGGAGATGAAGCGCACCACGGCCGTCTCCCCGGCGTACGGGCTGGGGCTGGTCGTGGCGCCGCTGGTGTGCGGCACGAGCACCGGCGTGCTGTACGGCCACGACGGCGGCATCCCCGGCTACCTCAGCGTCGCGCTGAGCACCGAGCGGACCGACCGGCGCCTCGTCGTCTCGCTCACCACCGCCCCGGACCCGGGGGAGTTCCGCGGTCAGGACGAGCTGCTGGCCGGGGTGTTCTGCGGCTGAGCGCCGCGGGCGCGGCGGGCGCGGCGGGGGCGCTCCCGCCGCGCCCGCCTCAGCTCAGCAGGTCCTCCGTCAGCCCGTCGCGCTCGCCGCCGAAGAACTTCTCCAGCACCGCGTCGAACGTCGGCTCCTCGGGGTCGGTGGCCACGAACAGCGTCATCGACGAGCGCAGCTTGGCCGCGTCCACCTCCCCGAGCACGGCCACCGGGTCGTCACCGGGCAGGTCCAGCAGCACCCGCGCGCACTCGCGCAGCCGCTGCCCCAGCACCGGGTGCGCCAGGTACGCCTGGGCCTCGGGCAGCCCGGAGACGGCGTAGCGCCGCGAGTTCGGGCTGCTGCCCAGCCCGGCCACCTGGGGGAAGACCCACCACACCCAGTGCGAGGTCTTGCGGCCGGCGCCGAGCTCGGCGAGGGCGCGCTCGTAGGTGCCCTCCTGGGCGTCGACGAAGCGCTGCAGGTCGAAGGGGTCGTCCACGCCCCCACCCTGCACCGGCGCGGGCGCGCGCACCTCCCGGGCGGGCGCGGGCGCCGCGTGCGGGAGGATCGGGGCGTGAGCGACGCGCCGCCCGAGATCCGCATCCCCGCCGAGCTGCTGCCCGCCGACGGGCGCTTCGGCTCCGGCCCCAGCCGGGTGCGCCCCGAGCAGGTCGAGGCGCTGGTGCGCGCCGGGCGCACCGTGCTGGGCACCTCCCACCGGCAGGCGCCCGTGAAGTCGCTGGTCCGGCGCGTGCGCGAGGGCCTGGCGCAGCTGTTCTCGCTGCCCGAGGGGTACGAGGTGGTGCTCGGCAACGGCGGCAGCACCGCCTTCTGGGACGTCGCCGCGCTGTGCCTGGTGCGCGAGCGCTCCCAGCACCTGGTGCTGGGGGAGTTCTCCGCCAAGTTCGCCGCCGTCACCGCCGGTGCGCCGTTCCTGGCCGAGCCCGTCGTCGTGCGCGGGGAGCCGGGCACCCTGCCGCGCCTGGGTGAGGTCGCCGGGGGCGTCGACGCGGTGGCCTGGCCGCACAACGAGACCTCCACCGGCGTCGCGGCCCCCGTGCGCCGGCCGGCCGGGCCCGCCCCCGCCGACGGCGGTCCGCTGGTGCTCGTCGACGCCACCTCCGGCGCCGGCGGGCTGGCCGTGGACGTCGCGCAGACCGACGCCTACTACTTCGCGCCGCAGAAGGCCTTCGCCTCCGACGGCGGCCTGTGGGTCGCGCTGCTCTCCCCGGCCGCCGTGCAGCGCGTGGAGGAGCTGGCCGCCACGGACCGCTGGGTGCCGCCCTCGCTGGACCTGCGCACGGCGCTGGTCAACTCCCGCCTGGACCAGACGTACAACACCCCCGCGGTGGCCACGCTGGTGATGCTCGCCGAGCAGGTCGAGTGGCTGCTGGGCAACGGCGGGCTGCCGTGGGCCGCGCAGCGCACCGCCGAGTCCGCCGCGATCGTCTACGGCTGGGCCGCCGAGCGCGCGTGGGCCGCGCCGTTCGTGGCCGAGGAGGCCGCCCGCAGCCCCGTCGTCGCCACCATCGACCTCGACGCCTCGATCGACGCCGCCGCGGTGCGGGAGGTGCTGCGCTGCAACGGGGTCGTGGACGTCTTCCCCTACCGCAGCCTGGGCCGCAACCAGCTGCGCATCGGGCTGTTCCCGGCGGTCGAGCCCGAGGACGCCCGCGCCCTGACCCGGTGCGTGGACCACGTGGTGGCGCAGCTCAGGAAAGCCTGACCTCTGTTTCCCGGAGCCACGAAGGAATGCCTCACCTGCCTTTCCCGGGAAAGCTCAGGAAAGGCGTTCCTTCGTGGCGGGAACGCCTCCGCGTCGTTATGGTCGAAGGCATGGCGACCGTGAACCTGGACCTGACCCCCATCCACCAGTGCTCCGTCAGCGGGTGCACCTTCAACGCGGACGTGAGCTGCCACGCCCCGACGATCACCGTCGGCGACCACGGCGCGAACCACTGCGGGACCTTCCTGGGCCTGCCCACCAAGCACAAGCCGGTGCCCGAGGGGCACGTCGGCGCGTGCCAGCTCGCCGACTGCGTGCACAACGCGGACCTGACCTGCCACGCGCCCGCCATCGAGGTCGGCACCGCCGCCTCCGGCGAGACGCGGTGCCTGACCTACAGCGCCGCCTGAGGCTCCCGGTCGCCGGCCGGGCCCTCGGCCAGCGCTGAGCGCACCGCGTCCAGCTCCGGTGCCAGCGCGGCCGCCAGGGCGGGCTGCACGCCCCACGCGCGGCACAGCCCGTCGAACTCCGCCAGGTGCTCGGCGCGCGGTGCGGACCCCGTCCGCACCGCGCGCAGCATCGCGTTGCGCGGGGTGTGGGCGGAGTCGATGAACTCCACGACCTCCACCCGGTAGCCCAGCAGCTGCAGCACCAGCGCCCGCAGCGCGTCGGTGAGCACGTCGGCGAAGCGCTCGCGCAGGATCGCGTGGCGCACCAGCGGGTCGCGCCCGCCGCCGGCGGCGATCTGCCGCTGCACGTCGCGGTGGCAGCACGGGGCGGCCAGCACCAGCGGCGCGCCCCAGCGCACCGCCCGCGCCAGCGCCTCGTCGGTGGCGGTGTCGCAGGCGTGCAGCGCCAGCACCACGTCCGGGCGCTCGCCCGGCGCGAACGGCTCGGCCGCGGCGATGCTGCCGCGCGCGAAGCCCAGCCCGACCAGGCCCGCCGCGCCCGCCGCGCGGCGGCCGTTCTCCAGCACGTCCTCGCGCACGTCGACGCCCACGGTGCGCAGCTCGCGCCCGCCCGCACCGGCCTCGCGGGCCAGCCAGCGGTGCGCGGCGAACGTCAGGTACGCGTTGCCGCAGCCGAGGTCCACCGCGCGCACCACCGGCCCGGCCTGCGCCAGCACCCCCGGCGCCAGCGGGGCGAGCTGGCGCACGAACGCCTCCACCTGCCGGCGCTTGTCCCCGCCGGCGCCCAGGACCGCGAACACCGGGTCGTCGGGGTCCACCAGGCGCTGCTTGGCGCGGTCGTGCGGTTGCGGGCCTGCCGGGGCCGCGCCCCCGCGCGCGGCGCGGTGCACCTGGGCCTCGCCCCTCTTCGTCACCCGCAGCTGCACCGTCTCGGTGGCCGTCTCCACGTGCCAGTTGCCGTGCGGCTGGGCCAGCAGCTCGTCCACCGCGCCGGCCGCCTCGCCCAGCGGCACGTTGCGCGTGCCGACCACCGGGCCGGTGCGAGACAGGAACTGCAGGTGCGCCCCCGAGCGCAGCGCCACCGGGCGCACCTCGACGCGCTCGTGCGCCGGCGGCTCCAGCCCGCGCCGGCGCCCGGCCGCCACCGCGCGCACCAGGTTCCCGGCGTCGAGCAGCAGGGCGCGCACGTCGGTCAGGGCGGTGGCGAGGTCGGTGGTGGGCACGCCACCATTCTCCGCCGCGGCGGAGGGTGCTCAGGCCGCCGCGACGTCGCGGCCGTCGCCGCCGTCGGGGGAGCGCACCGGCACCACGCGCAGGTGCGGGGTGGTGCGCAGGGAGTACGTCACGCGCACCCGCGCGCGCCGCAGCACCAGCAGCGCGACCACCACCGCCACCAGCCCCGAGGGGATCGAGCCCACCAGCACCGACCACTCCGGCCCGAAGCGGGTGCCGACCCAGCCCACGAACGGGCCGCCGACCACGGTGCCGCCCTGCATGAGCGACATGTACAGCGCCATGACCCGGCCGCGGAGGTGCGGTTCGGTGCTCATCTGCACAGTGGCGTTCGCCGCCGTCAGCAGCGTCAGCGACGACAGGCCCAGGAACGGCAGCACCACCAGGTACAGCCAGTAGCTCGGCATCACCGCCGAGACCGACGCGGTTCCCGCGAACGCCAGCGCCGCGCCGATGACCAGCCGCCAGCGCGGGCGCTCGCGGCGCGCGGCCACCAGCGCGCCGAGCAGCGAGCCGACCGCCAGCACCGTGCCGGCCACCCCGAACGCGGCCGCCTCCCGGCCGAACTTCACGCTCGTGATCAGCGCGGAGGTGAGCTGGAAGTTCAGCCCGAAGGTGCCCACCACCCCCACCAGGGCGAAGACCGCCAGCAGGTCCGGGCGCGCGCGCACGTAGCGCAGCCCCTCGCGCATGCCGCCGGTGCCCTTCGCCGGGCGCTCGCGGCGCACCGGGTGCGCCGGGCGCATCAGGTGCAGCATCAGCAGCGGCGCCAGGAACGAGGCGGCGTTCAGCGCGAACACCGGCCCGGTGCCGAACCAGGCGATGAGCAGCCCGGCCAGGCCGGGGCCGATCAGGCGCGCGGCGTTGAAGGAGGCGGAGTTCAGCCCGATGGCGTTGGGCAGGTCCTCCGGCGGCACGAGCCGGCTGACGAACGTCTGGCGCACCGGCCCGTCGATCGCCGAGGCGCAGCCCAGCAGGGTCGCCAGCACGTACACGTGCCAGAGCCGGGCGACGTCGGTGAGCACCAGCACCGCCAGGACCGCGCCGACGACCATCATCGCCGCCTGCGTGGCCATGAGCGTGCGCCGCTGCGGGAAGCGGTCGGCCACCCAGCCGGCCACCGGCGCCAGCACCAGGATCGGGCCGAACTGCAGGCCGGTGGTGATGCCGCCGGCGGTGCCCGAGCCGTCGGTGAGGACCTGGATGACCAGCCAGTCCTGCGCCACGCGCTGCATCCAGGTGCCGGTGTTGCTGACGACGGCGCCACCGGCCCACAGGCGGTAGTCGCGGTGGCGCAGGGAGCGGAAGGTCCGGCTCACCGCTCGACCACCGAGCGCAGCAGGCGCGCCGCGGCCTCCAGGGTGGCCAGCTCCTGCTCGTCCAGGCCCGCCAGGCGCTCGCCGAGCCAGGCGGAGCGGCGCGCGCGGGTCTCCTCCACCGCGGCGCGCCCGGCCGCGGTGAGCCCGACGAGGACCTGCCGGCCGTCGTCGGGGTGGCCGCTGCGCTCGACGTAGCCGGCGGCGACCAGGGCGGCCAGGGTGCGCGTCATGGACGGCGGGCGCACGTGCTCGGCCTCGGCGAGCTCGCCGGGGGTGCCCGGGCCGTGCACGTGCAGGTGGGCCAGCACCGAGAACTGCCCGTCGGTGAGGTCCTCGACGCTCTTCTGCGAGCGCAGCCGCCGCGCGGCGCGCAGCAGCGCCACGCGCAGGTCCACGGCCAGGCGCTCGACCCGCTCCTGGCCGGCGCCCGCGCCCGGCGCGACCTGGAAGGAGGGCGGCGAGGGCGGGGAGGGCGCGGCCGCTGGGCGCGGTGGGGCGGCGGGTCCGGGGGCGCTAGGCACAGCCCGACGGTAGTTCTTAGCAAGGCTAATTACCAACAGCAACGAAAGGGCGCGAGGTCCGGTACCAGCACGCTCTACGAAGCGTTACAGTTGCTGACGTTCAGTAGTGACATGGTGGCGGGCGGCGAAGCCTCCCCGCGGACGGGAGCTGACGCGTGAACGGTTCTCCTGCGAGCTCCGCCCTGCGCGCGGAGCCGGTGCTGCGCGCGGCCGGCCCGCTGTCCGCCCCCACCGGGCCGCTGGGCGCCACCCTCGACGTCGACGGCGCCACCTCGGCCCCCGCCGTGCTGCGCGCGCAGCGCCGCTTCGCCGACTGCGCCGACCCCGCCGCCCTGGCCGAGGAGGTCGTCGAGCAGGCCCGCGCCGCCGGCTGGGCGCGCGCGCTGCTGCTGCTGACCGTGGCGCGCTCGCGCCACCGCGAGCTGGAGGTGCTCGCCGCCCGCGGCGAGGGCGCGCCCGCACCGGGGGAGCGCACCACCGGCGCCGAGCTGACCCGCACCGCGCCCGCGGCCGTCGTCGAGCTCGTCGCCGGCGACCCCCGCGCGCCCCGCCTGGCGGTCTGGGGCGCTCCCGCCCCCGGCGCCGCCGCGCTGGACGTGCTGGCCGCCGCGGCGGGCGCGGCCTGGTGCGCGGTGCGCGCCGCCGCCGAGGCCGAGCGCGCCGCCGCCGAGCTGGCCGGGGTGCGCCAGCTGCTCTCCGGCGCCGTGCGCCTGGCCGGGCTGGGCTCGTGGTCCTGGGACGCGGCCACCGGGCGCGTCGTCCTCGACGACCGGCTGCGCGCCATGCTCGGCGCCGAGCCCACCGACCCGGACCCGGACCTGGCCGACTGGCGCGAGCGCGTCCACCCCGACGACCGCGGCCCCTTCACCGGCGTGGAGGACCCCGTCACCCGCGTCGGCACCTCGGTGCCCTACCCGTTCCGGGTGCGCTGCGCCGACGGCTCCGAGCGCACCTTCCTGGGCACCAGCGTGCCCCTGGACGCCGCCCACCCCGGCGTCGTGCAGGGCCTGGTGCTCGACCTGGGCGCCGGGGACCGCTCCACCGGCGAGCTGGTGCGCCTGGCGCAGTGCGACTCCCTGACCGGCCTGGCCAACCGCGCCGTGCTCGACGTGCGCCTGGGCGAGGCCCTGGCCGCGGCGGGCCCGGCCTGCGCCGTCGCCCTGGTCCTGCTGGACCTGGACCGCTTCAAGCTCGTCAACGACACCCTCGGCCACCAGATCGGCGACGCCCTGCTGCGCCGCACCGCCGAGCGGCTGCAGGAGGCCGCCCCCGCCGGCTCCACCCTGGCCCGCCTGGGCGGCGACGAGTTCGTCCTCATGGTCCCCGGCGTGGACCGGCCCGAGTCCGCCGTCGCCATGGCCCGCAACGTCATCCGGCGCCTGCGCGCGCCGGTGCTGCTGCCCGGCCTGCCCGAGCCGTTCGTGTGCACCTCCAGCGCCGGCGTGGCCATCGGGCACGGCGGCACCGCCGACGAGCTCTTCCGCAGCGCCGACATGGCCCTGTACCGCGCCAAGGACGCCGGCCGCGACCGGGTGGCCGTCTACGACTCGGCCATGCGCGACGACGCGCAGGCGCGCCGCGAGGCCGAGCACAAGGTGCGCCGCGCCCTGCGCACCGACGGGCTGCGGGTGGTGTGGCAGCCCATCGTCGACCTGCGCGACGAGCGCCTGGTGGCCGCCGAGGCGCTGGTGCGCCTGCAGGACCCCGTCGAGGGCCTGCTGGAGCCCAGCGCGTTCGTCGAGACGGCCGAGGACACCGGGCTCATCGTCGACGTCGACACCTGGGTGCTCGGGGAGGTGCTGCGCCAGCTGCGCCGCTGGCGCGGGGAGGGCAACGGCCTGCAGGTCTCCTTCAACGTCTCCGGCAAGACGCTGGAGCACCCCGCCTTCGCGCACCGCCTCGCGCACAGCGTCGAGAGCACCGGCGCGGCCGGCTCGAGCCTGCTGTGCGAGGTCACCGAGCGCACCCTCATCGACCTGTCCAGCTCCACCCGCGCCAGCCTGGGCGAGCTGCGCAGCGTCGGCGCGCGCGTGGGCCTGGACGACTTCGGGACCGGCTACTCCTCGCTGTCCTACCTCGACCGCTTCCCGCTGAGCTTCCTGAAGATCGACATGAGCTTCGTGCGCCCGCTGGGCACCTCGGCGCGCGCCGCGGCCGTCGTCGAGGCCCTCATCGGCCTGGCCCACGCGCACGGCATGGTCGTCACCGCCGAGGGCGTCGAGACCCGCGAGCAGGCGACGATGCTGCGCGAGATGGGCTGCGACCGCGCCCAGGGCTGGCTGTTCGGGCGGCCCGTGGACGCCGGCCGGCTGACCGCCGGCCGCTGAGCGGCGCCCCGCAGCCGCTCGAGCGGGGCGCCGCCGGCGGTGTCGGCGGCGCCAGCCGCGCCGTCAGGACGGGCGGCGGTGCACGTGGGCGGCGTCCGCCTGCTGCACCGGGCGCACCACGACGCGGTCGAGGTCCACGTGCGGCGGCCGGGTGACCGCGAAGGCGATGACGTCGGCGACGTCCTCGGCCGTCAGCGGCGTCAGGCCCCGGTAGACCGCCGCCGCGGCCTCGGCGTCGCCCAGGCGCACCAGGGAGAACTCCGTCTCGACCATGCCCGGGGCGACCTCGGTGACCCGCACCGGCTCGCCGACCATCTCCTGGCGCATCGTGCGGCACAGCGCGTTCACCGCGTGCTTGACGGCCGTGTAGCCGCCGCCGCCCCGGTACGTCTCGAAGCCGGCGATGGAGCCGAGCACCACCACGTGCCCGTCCCCGCCGCGCCGCACCGCCGGCAGCAGCGCCTTGTGCACGCGCAGCACGCCGAGCACGTTGACGTCGTACATGCGCCGCCAGCCCTCGACGTCGCCGTCCTCGACCCGGTCGGTGCCCAGCGCGCCACCGGCGGAGTGCACGACGACGTCGACCTCGGGCAGCGCGGCGGCCAGCGCCGCCACCGAGGCGTCGTCGGTGACGTCCAGCTCCACCGCCCGCCCGCCGACCTCGCGGGCCAGCTCCTCGCAGCGCTCCACCCGGCGCGCGGCGGCCACGGTGTCGAAGCCGGCCGCGGCCAGCGCCCGCACGGTCGCCGCGCCGATGCCGCTGCTGGCGCCGGTCACCAGCGCGGTGCGCCGGCGCGCTGCACCGCCGCTCGGGGCGGTGCTCGGGGCGGTGCTCGGGGCGGCGCTCGCGGCGGGGCTCGGGGCGGGGGAGGGGGGCGTCGGAGCGGTCACGGCCCCATCCCAGCAGACGCCCCCGCGCGCCACACTGGGGGCGTGCCCCTGTACCTGCCGCCGTCGAAGGCCAAGCCGCCGCCGCCCCCGCTGCGCACCGACGAGCGCCGCCCCGTGCTCGTGGGGCTGGTGGTCTGGGCGGTGCTGCTCGGCGTGGCGCTGGCCGTGCCGGAGGTGCGCGCCACCGGCGAGGGGCGCTGGCTGGGCTCGTGCGTGGCGGGCCTGGCGCTGGGCCTGGTGGGCCTGGCGCACGTGCACCGCCGCGAGCGCCGCGCCGCCCGGCGCGGCGACGGACCGGGGGGCGCTCGCGCCTAGCCCGGCAGCTCCTCGGCCAGCAGCGCCGCCCGCTCGGGCGCCGGCGCCGCCAGCAGCGCGGCCACCGCGCGGCGCAGCGGCCAGCGCCCGGCCGCCAGCGCCAGGCCCGCCGCGGCGCCGGTCTCGTCCACCGCCAGCACCGCCGGCCCGTGCGCACCGGCCGCTCCCGGGGCGCGCTCGACCCAGAAGGGCACCGGGTGCCCGTCCACCCGCAGGGCGGGCACCCGCCACCACCGCCGCGGGCAGCCCGGCAGCAGCACCGCCACCTCCGCCGGCACGTCCACCGGCACCGGCCGCTCGTCCGCGGGAGCACCGGCCGGCGCGCCGGCCAGCCCGTCGGCGCGCTCGGAGGCCAGGTCCACGTCGAGCAGGTCCGCCACCGCCTCGGCGTGCGCGGCGGGCACCAGCAGCCGCGGGCCCAGGTCGGTGCGCTGCGCCCAGCACGGGTCGTCGGGCACGACGACGTCGGCGGCGCGGGCGCGCACCGGGCGCCCGGCGGCGTCCAGCGCCACCAGGAGCGCCGGCGGCTCGCCCGGCGCCAGCGCGGCGGCGTGCTCGGCCAGCAGCGCCCACACCCGCAGCACGTCCGCCACCGGCGGGGCGTCGGCGGCGGCCAGCGCCTCCAGCAGCGGCAGGGCGTCGTGCGGGCCGGCGGCGGCGAGGTCGTCGAGCACGCCCAGCGCCGCACGCACCGGTGCCGGCAGCGCGCCCGCCCACGCCGGCGCGGGCGCCAGCCAGGCGGGCGCGGTGCCGCCCGGGGCGCGGCTGACCGGCGGCAGCGGCCCGCGCGTGCGCAGCCACCACGCCGCCGGACCGGGGCGCGCGCGACCGCCCGCGCTCCACGGCCGCGCCAGCGCCGCGGCGCCGTCCGCGGTGGCAGCCAGGTCGCCCAGCACCCGCGCCCACCCGTCGACGACGAGGTCGAGGTCCGGCACGGCCAGCGCGTCCTCGACGGCCGTGCCGCCCGGGCCGGGGGCGTCGTGCGGGCCGGGGGCGTCCAGCAGGTCGCCCCACACCTCCTCGGCGTAGCGCACCAGGTCGGCCAGGCCCCGCTCGGCCGCGGCGTCGACCTCCTCCGGGTCGGCCAGGTCCAGCGCGGTCACCGGCACCGCGACGAGGCCGGAGAGCACCCCGGCCGCGCGCAGCACCAGCGGACCCCACGCCGCCAGCAGGTCCGGGTCCACCTCGCCGACCGCGTCCGGGTCCAGGGCGGCGGCGGCCGGGCTGCCGGGCAGCACCAGGGCGGCGGCCGGCGTCAGCTCGCCGTCGGCGTCGCGCAGGGCCAGGTCGCGCAGCACCGGCACCCCGCGCGCCACGCGCGCCACCACCGCCTCCCCGGCGTCGGCGCCCCCTGCCCCGCCGGCGGCGTCGACGACCGCCTCGACGACCGCGAGGACCGCCTCGGCCACCGCGTCGGGGTCCTCCGCGTCCGGGGAGGCGCTGACGGCCGCGGCCAGCGCGGGGTCGGTCAGCAGCGCCCACGCCCCGCCCTCGCGCGCGCCCAGGCGCACCAGCAGGTCCGCGCCGCCGCCGGCGACGGCGTCCGGGTGCACCACGCGCAGCCCGTACCCGGCCAGCAGCCGGGCGGCGTCGTCGTCCAGCGCCCCGGCGGCCTCGGCGTCCAGGACGAGCAGGCCGCGCGCGCCGCGCACGACGCGCCCGTCGAGCAGCGGCACCGGCAGGCCCGCCATCGCCTCGCGGGCGGCGGGGTCGCCGGCCAGGGGCAGCAGGGCGGCCAGCAGCTCGCGCACCGCGGCCGGCGCGCCGGTGCCCGGCAGCAGCTCCAGCGCGTCGGCCAGGCCCAGGCGCAGCACGCCCAGCTCGGTGAGCAGCCGGTCCAGGTGCCGCGGGGCGGCCACCAGCCCCGCCAGCGACGGCGCCAGCGCCGCCAGCAGCCGCGGGTCGTCCGCGCCGGCGCCGCGCAGCGCCACCGCCGAGCCGGGCCGCAGCAGCAGCGGCCCGGCGCCGTCCTCGCCGGGTCCGCCCTCGGGCGCCTCCTCCACGGCGGGCAGCAGCGGCACGTGCCGGGCGCGCTCGAGCACGCGGGTGCGCAGCTCGGCGTCCAGCCGGCCGGCGGGCACCCCGCCGGGCAGCAGCGCTGGCGCGTCGCCGCCGTCGGCGGCCACCTGCACCAGCAGGTCGCCGTAGGCCTCGGCGGCCGCGTCGAGCAGCGCGTCGGTGGCCGGGCCAGGTGCCACCCGGCGCCGGTCCGGACCCAGCGGCAGGCTCGCCACCAGCAGCGCCGGCCAGGGCAGCTCCTCGTCGGTGGGCGTGGGCGCGCACAGCACCCTCGGGCCGGCCACCGCCCCGGTGCGCGGCAGCGCCCACGCCAGCTGCCAGGTGCGCCGCTCGCGCTCCTCCACCCCGCGCCCGGCCAGCGCCGACGCCTCGTGGCGGCCGGTGCGCCGCAGCACCCGCCAGCGCTCCTCGACGTCGCGCAGCACCCGCGGCGGCGCGCCGGGCAGCTGCACGACGACCTCGTCGAGGGCGGGCAGGGCCAGCAGCAGCACGTCGTCGGCCCCGGCCAGCAGCTCCAGCACCAGCGCGCGGGCGGCGCCGTCGCGCAGCGCCAGCTCCACGACGGTGTCGAAGCCGGCCGGGGGAGCGGCGGCGTCGACGGCGGCGAAGGGCAGCCGCAGCGCGGGCACGTGCCCGCCGCGCCGCCCCAGCTCCGCGCGCAGGCCCTCCCCGCCGGGGGCCGCGGCCAGCGCGCGCACGGCCTCGGCGGTGGCGGCGCGCGAGAAGCGCACCGCCCCGCTCGTGGAGGAGACCACCGGGGCGTCGGTGACGGCCAGCACCGCCGAGAAGCCCACGCCGAAGCGCCCCACGACCGCGCCGCCGGGCTCGCGCTTGGCCGAGGCGCGCAGCGTGGCCAGGCCCTGCACCCCGGCCGCGTCCAGCGGTGCGCCGGTGTTGGCGGCCAGCAGCCGCCCGGGCCCGCCGCCGGGGTCGTCCTCCAGGCGCAGCAGCAGCCGGCCGGGCACGCCCGCCGCCGCGGCGGCGTCGGCCGCGTTCTGCGCCAGCTCCACCACCAGGCGGTCGCGGTAGGCGCCGAGGGCGGCGTCCTCCTCCGCGTTGGCGTCCTCGCGCAGCCGTGCGGGGGAGGCCGCCCAGGCGTCCAGGACCCGACGGCGCAGCGCGGCGGTGCCGAACGGGTCGGCGGTGCCGGCCGGCGCGCTCAGGACGCCGGCGCCGGCTGCGCCGCGGCGCCGTCCCCCTCGGCGTCCGCCGCCCCGGCGTCCGCGAGCGCCCCGGCCTCCTCGACCTCGGGCGCCTCCTCGACCTCGGGCGCCTCCTCGACCTCGGGCGCGTCGGGCACCTCGACCCCCGCCGCCCGGGCGTCCTGCGCCGCGGCGCTGTCCTCCGCCGCGGCGCCGCCGTCGGTGGCGTCGTCCGCGTCGTCGAGGGAGTCGGCGGTGTCCTCGGGGTCGGTCAGGGTCAGCACGTCCACGGCCAGGTCGTCGACCAGCGGCGCGGCGCGCACCTCCGGCTCCGCCTCGACGTCGGTCTCGCTGTGCGCGCCGCAGCCGTGGTCGGCGCTGACGACGCGGCCGTCCTCGGGGGACCACTCGTTGGCGCACACGCCGAAGACCTGGCGCATCGAGCCGGCCATGAGCAGGAAGTAGCCGCAGGTGGAGCACTGCGCCCCGGCGTGCTCGGCGATCTCGGTGGCCGGGCCGCGGTCGCCCTCGTACCAGCGGCGCGCGGCCTCGTCGCGGCCGAGCGCCGAGATGACCCGCTCGCGGCCCAGGCCCAGCTCGAACAGGGCCAGCTCGTCGGCCTCGGTCTCGCCGGTGGCCTGGTAGCCCTGCTCGAGGTACGGGTCGTGCTCGCGGCGCGGCAGCGTGTCGCGCGGGCCGACGTCGCCGGGGGAGACGCGCTCGGACCACGGCAGCCACTGCGGCGGGCGCAGCGCGTCGTCGCCCGGCAGCAGGCACACCTCGCTGACGGTGACGTTGCGGGCGCGCGAGGCGCGCGTGACCGTCACCGTCCAGCGCCAGCCGCGGTAGCCGGGCAGCAGGCAGGCGAAGGCGTGGCTGACGACGCGGTCGCCCTCGGCCACCGCCTCCAGGTGCTCGCCGACGGTGCCCTCGTCGGCGACCTCCTCGGCCGCGGCGCGGGCCAGGTCGACGGCGCCGGCGGCCGCCGCGTCCAGGACGGGCTTGCGCGTGCGGCGCGGGCGGGCCGCGGTGCTCTCGGCCACCCTCACGCCTCGAGGTCGTCGGCGACGGCGCGCAGGACGGTGGCGACCTTGCGGGCGCCGCCCTTCTCGGGGTACCGGCCCCGGCGCAGCGAGCCGGAGACGCCGTCGAGCAGCTTGATGAGGTCCTCCACGATGACGACCATGTCCTCGGGCCCCTTGCGGGTGGCGCGCGCCACGGAGTGCACGGGCTCCAGCAGGCGCACCGACAGCGCCTGGGTGCCGCGGTCGCCCTGCACGACGCCGAACTCCACGCGCGCGCCCTTGGACAGCGTGGTGGTGCCCGCCGGCAGCGCCGAGGCGTGCACGAACACCTCACCGCCGTCCTCGGCGGCGAGGAAGCCGAACCCCTTGTCGGCGTCGAACCACTTGACCTTGCCAGTCGGCACGGGAACCTTCTCGTGTGAGCGGCGGGCGCGGCGCGGGGCCGCGGCCCGGGTGAGCATCGGGTGTCTGCGGGCCGTCGCGCGGCCCCGGCGGGGGCGCGTCGGCCGACACCCAGGTTAACGGGGACCGGGGGTGCCGCCTTCCCGCCGCCCGGCGGCGCGCCCGTCCAGCCACCTGGCCAGCCAGGCGGGGAACTCCTCCAGCGAGGCCAGCACGACGTCGGCGCCGGCCGCGCGCAGGGCCGCGGCGTCGTGGGCGCCGGTGGTCACCGCCACCGCCACCGCGCCGGCCGCCCGCGCGGCGCGCACGTCGCCGGGGTGGTCGCCGACGTAGGCGGTGGCGCCCAGCTGGGCCAGGCGCGGGCCCTTGCGCTCGGCGAAGAGGTCCCCGGCCACGTCGTCGGGGGAGACGGCCCCGTCCAGCCCGGCCGCGGCCAGCACCCGGTGCACGTTCGGGGCGTGCTTGGCGCTGACGACGACGCTGCGCCCGCCGAGCGCGCCCGGGGCGGCCAGCGCCGCGGCCGCGCCCGGGTACGCGCGCACCCCGGGCACGCCCAGCGAGGGGTACAGCTCGCGGTAGCGCGCGGCCAGCTCCTCGACCCGCCCGGGGCTCGAGCCCGGCGCCAGGCCGGCCACGATCAGCTCCAGCGGCATGCCCGCGTACGGCCACACGTCCTCGGCCGTGACGTGCACGCCCACCTCCGCCAGCGTCGCGCGCAGCGTGGCGGCGATGCCCTCGCTGGAGTCCACCAGCGTCATGTCCAGGTCGAAGCCGACGACGGGCGCCGCGGGGACGTGCGGGGCGGCGGGCCGGGCGGGGGTGGGGCGGTCGGGCTCGGCCGGGTCGGTCACGGGGACCACCCTGCCAGCGCGCGCCGGCACCCCCGGCACCGCCGCCGCGATCACGGGTGGGATGCTGCCCGCGGCCGGTTGCGCAGCCCGGGTGGCTGCGCGAAGGTCGAGCGCGCGGGCGGGTCGCCGGGTGCTGCCCGCACCGCGCGAGGACCCAGGTGACGGACGAGGAGACGACGAGACGACATGGCCGACTACGCGCTGCCGGACCTTCCGTACGACTACTCCGCTCTCGAGCCCCACATCTCGGGGACGATCATGGAGCTGCACCACGACAAGCACCACCAGGCGTACGTGACGGGCGCGAACACCGCCCTGGAGAAGCTGGCCGCGGCGCGCGACGCCGACGACCTGGCGACCGTGAACCTGCACGAGAAGAACCTGTCGTTCAACCTCGGCGGGCACGTGAACCACTCGGCCTTCTGGCCGAACCTGTCCCCGGACGGCGGCGACGCCCCCACCGGTGAGCTGGCCGCCGCCATCGACGAGCACTTCGGCTCGTTCGACAAGTTCCGCGCGCACTTCGCGGCCGTCGCCGCCGGCGTGCAGGGTTCCGGCTGGGCGATCCTGGCCTGGGACTCGGTGGGGCAGAAGCTCATCAACGTCCAGCTCTACGACCAGCAGGGCAACCTCGCGCTCGGCCTGGTGCCGATCGTGCTGCTGGACGTGTGGGAGCACGCGTACTACCTCGACTACAAGAACGTGCGCGCCGACTACGTCAAGGCGTGGTGGAACGTCGTGAACTGGGCGGACGCCGCGCAGCGCTTCGACAAGGCCCGCACCCAGACCGCCGGCCTCATCGTGCCGCTGGTCTGAGCGCCGCCGGGCCCGTTCGCGGGCCCGCTGGTGAGGGGGTGGTCCCGACCGGGACCACCCCCTCCTCACGTCCGGGCCCGCCCGGCCCCGCGCGGGCCGTCCGGCTGCGCACCCGCGGGTACCGCCGCGCGCCCCCCCGCGCCGTCGAGGTGCCGCTGCGTGCTGGCCTCGGCGGCGTGGACGAACGCCAGCATCGCGCGCAGCCCCTCCTCGTCGAAGCCGCCCAGGTGCTCGCGCAGGTCGTCGTTGAGCGGCTGGTAGCGCCGGGAGACGGCGTCCAGGGCTTCGGGCGCGGCGGTGACCAGGACGCGGCGCCGGTCGGCCGGGTCCGCCGCGCGCGTGGCCAGCCCCGCCTCGACGAGCCGCTCGACCATGCGCGAGGCCGCTCCCGTGCTCAGCCCGACGTGCCGGGCCAGGGTCCCCGGGGTGCAGGAGCCGTGGCGGCTGAGGACGAAGAGCGCCTGCAGGTCGGACGCGGACACCCCCAGGGCGCTCGCGACGGTGTCGTTGAACTGCACGACCAGCACCTGCCACCCGGGCAGCGCCCGCACGACCCGGTCGAGCAGGTCCTCGCGGATCGGGTCCACCGCACCTCCTGGTCCGCTCTTGCGCCGACTGCCACCCCAAACCTACTGTGTCGCGCAGATGCTGCGCGACGCAGACATCTCCGCCCCGACGCTCGGAGGGGAACCCCGTGGACGGCTTCACCGGATCCATGATCGACCACCTCAACCTGCCCGTCGGCGACCTGCCCCGCGCCGTGCGCTTCTACGAGGCCGCCCTGGCCCCGCTGGGCATCGGCACGCTGCTGCGGGTGCCCGCCTCCCCGGAGCGGGACCAGAAGGCCATGCACGCCTTCGGCGCCGGGCGCAAACCGTTCTTCTGGCTCGTCGAGAGCGGAGGGGAGGGCCCGCGCTACGACGCCGACACCCACGTGGCCTTCACCGCCGCGGACCGCGCGAGCGTCGACGCCTTCCACGCGGCGGCGCTCGCCGCCGGCGCCACGAGCCTGCGCCCGCCGGGGGTGTGGGCGGAGTACCACGCGGGCTACTACGGCGCGTTCGTCTCCGACCCCGACGGCGTCAACGTCGAGGCGGTGCACCACTCGCCACCGCCGGCGGCCGACGCCGGCTGAGGCCCCCGGCGCGCCGCGGGCGCGGCCACCGGCGGAACCCCCGGCAGGCGGCGCGGGCGGTGGTGCAGGCTCGAGCCCGTGCTCACCCGGCCCCTGCTGCTCCTCATGGCCGTCGCCACGGGCCTGACCGTCGGCGGCAACTACGTCAACCAGCCCCTGCTGGACGCCATCTCCTCCGACCTGGCGGTGCCGCAGGGCACCGCCGCCACCCTCGTGACCACCGCCCAGGTCTCCTACGGCCTCGGGCTGCTGCTCGTCGTGCCGCTGGGCGACCTGCTCGAGCGCCGCCGCCTGCTGACGGTGCTGGCGCTGCTGGCCGCGGCCGGGCACGCGCTGTGCGCGGTGGCGACCTCGTTCCCCGTGCTGCTGGTGGGCACGGCCGTGGCGGGGCTGTTCTCGGTGGCCGCCCAGGTGCTGGTGCCCTTCGCCGCGGAGCTGGCCGAGCCGGGCCGGGCCGGGCGCGCGGTGGGCACCGTCATGAGCGGGCTGCTCGTCGGCGCGCTCCTGGCGCGCAGCGCCTCCGGCGCGCTGGCGCAGGTGGCCGACTGGCACGCCCCCTACGCGGCGGTGGCCGCCGGCCTGGTCGTGCTGGCGCTCGTGCTGCGCCGCCGGCTGCCGGTGAGCGTGCCGCAGCGGGTGGGCGGCTACGCCGCCACGCTGGCCTCCACGGCGGCGCTGGTGCGCGAGGAGCCGCGCCTGCGCACCCGCGCGCTGTTGAGCGCGGCGGGGTTCGCCGGCGTCTCGGTGCTCTTCAGCTCGATGACGTTCCTGCTGGCCGGGCGCCCGTTCGGGCTGGGCGAGGCGCAGATCGGCCTCATCGGGGTGGCCGGGGCGGGCGCGGCGGCCGCGGCGGCGCTGGCGGGCCGGCTGGCCGACGCCGGCCGCGGTCAGCTCGCCACCGGCGCCGGTGCGCTGCTGTTCGTGCTCGCGTGGGCGGCGCTGGGCCTGTCGGGCCCGGGCGCGGCGGCCTCGCTGGCGCTCTTCGTCGTCGGCTACGCGCTGGCGGACCTGTCGCTGCAGGTGGTGCACGTGTCCAGCCAGAACGTCGTCTACCCGCTGCGCCCGGACGCCCGCGCGCGGTTGAACTCCGCCTACATGACGACGTACTTCGCCGGCGGCGCGCTCGGCTCCGCGGTGGGCTCGGCCGCCTGGATCGCCGGCGGCTGGGGCGCGGTGACGCTGGCCGGCGCCGCGTTCACCGCCGCGACGATCGCGCTGTGGCTGTGGGACGTGCGCGTGGAGCGGCGCGGGGGGCGCCCGGGCCTCAGCCCCGCCGGCGCCTGAGCAGCAGCGCGGCCGCGGCGCCGAGGAGCACCGCGCCGCCGGCCACCGCGGCCAGCGCCCCGCCGGGCCCCGCGAGCGCCGCGGCCACCGGGTCCTGCGGCGCGGACGGCTCCGCCGGCGCCTCCGCGGCGGACGGCTGGGCCCCGTCCGCGGACGGTTCCGCGGAGGGTCCCGCGGGCGGTTCCGCGGACGGCCCGGCCGGTGCCGCGGCGCCCACCGCCGCCTCGGCGGTGAAGGTGAAGGTGCCGGAGATCGGGTGCCCGTCGCCGGAGGTGACCCGCCAGCGCACCTCGTAGGCGCCGGCAGGCCGGTCCGCGCCCAGCGCCTGCGTCACCGTCCGGTCGACGACCTGCGCCTCGCCGGTGGAGACCACGCCGTCCGGGCCGGCGACCTCCACCAGCGTGCCCAGGCCCACCGGCGTGCTGGAGAGGGTCAGCACGACCTGCCCGGGCGCCTGCGCCAGCACCGCGCCGCCGGCCGGGTCGCTGGAGACGAGGCGGTCGTGGGCCGCGGCGGGCGGCGCGGCGACCACGGCGGTGACCACGGCCACGGCCAGCGCGCCGGCACCCCCGCCGCCCAGCGCCAGCACCAGCGCCGCGGCGGCCGCGCCCCGCCGGGTGCGCCGGGTGCGCCGGGCGGGGCGGTGGCGCGGTGCGCGCGGGACGGGGGCGGGGGCGGGGGCGGGCGGCCGGCGGGACGGGTCCACGCCCCCACCCTACGGAGCGCCCCGGCGGCGCCGGCTGGCACAGTGGGCGCGTGGCCCAGCGCAGAGACCCCCGACCCCGGCCCGCGCAGCAGGCCCCGCCCGCCGGGCGCGCGGACCGGCCCCGCACCGCCACCGGCGCGATCGGCGCGGTCATCGCGGCCGTGGTGTCGCTGGTGTGCTCGGTGGTGTTCTTCCCGCTGGCGATCGCCGTGGCCGTCGGGGCGCTCGTCGTGGCGGTGCGCGGGCTGCGCCGCCGGGCGGGCGACCGCGGCTGGTGGAGCGCGGCGGTGGTGCTCAGCGCCGTGTCGCTGCTCAGCTCCGCGGCCGGTGCCGTGCTGCTGTACCGGGCCCGGTGAGCGCTCCCGGCGCCGGTGGGGGCGGTGCGGCGCCGCTGGTGCTCGCCCTCGGCCTGCTCCCGCAGGACCAGGAGCGCCTGGACGCCCTGCGCCGGCGCGAGTTCCCGCCCGAGCGCCTGAAGGTGGGCGCGCACGTCACGCTCTTCCACGCGCTGCCCGGCGAGGAGCTGCCCGTGGTGCTGGCCGAGACCGCCGGGGCGTGCCGGCGCCCGGGTTTCGACGTGCGGGTCGCCGGGGTGCGCTCGCTGGGCCGCGGTGCCGCGCTGGTGCTGCGCTCGGCGGAGCTGGAGGCGCTGCGCGCCGACCTGGCCGCCCGGTTCGCGCCGTGGCTGACCCCGCAGGACGCGCAGCGCTTCTCCGCCCACGTGACCGTGCAGAACTTCGTGGCCCCGGCCGTGGCGCGCGAGACGGTGCAGCGGCTCTCGGCGGGTTTCTCGCCGTGGTCGCTGCGCGCCACGGGCGTGGAGGTGCACCGCTACCTCGGCGGCCCGTGGGAGCTGCTGGAGACCGTCCCGCTCGGCTGAGCGGCGCGCCCGGTGCCCGGACCCTCCCCCCGGGGGTCCGGGCACCGGCGGGCCACGCGCCGGCGGTTCAGGCGAAGCGGACGACGTCCTCGAGCGGCAGGCGCGGCAGGCGGGGGCGGAAGGCGCCCTCGCCGGGGTGGCCGATGTTCACCACGAGCGTGGAGCGCCACGTGGTGCCGGCGAAGAACTCCGCGTCGACGCCGGCCTTGTCGAAACCGCCCATGGGGCCGGCCGCCAGGCCCACCGCGCGCACGGCCAGGATGAAGTACCCCGCCTGCAGGGCGGCGCTGTAGCCGCCCATCTCGCCGCGCATCGCGTCGTCCTGCTCGAGCGCGGGCTGCAGGCCGGCCAGGAACGGGGCGACGTGCGGGATGGTCTCGTGGAAGCGGTCGTCGAGGGCCAGGACGGCCGTGACCGGGGCGCTCGCGGCGCGCTCGCGGTTGGTGTCGGCCAGGTGCGGCAGCAGCCGGGCCCGGGCCTCGGGGCTGCGCACGTACAGCACCCGCAGCGGCTGCAGGTTCGCGCCGGTGGGCGCCCAGCGCGCCAGCTCCCAGACCTGCACGAGCTCCTCGTCGCTGACGGGCGTGGGGGCGAAGGTGTTGGCGGTGCGCGCGCCGGTGAACAGCGCCGTGCGCGCGGCCTCGTCCAGGCGCGGGGGGGCGTCGAGCTCGGCGGGAGTGTCCAAGGAAGTCATAGCTGCTCTCCTGTCGGTGGCTGCTTCTGAAAAGAAAGTAGCAGCGGTGTCAAGAGCCCGGCGTACACTGCTGCGGTGAGCGGGCGGAGGGCGGTGAGCGAGCCGCGGGCGGTGGTGCACGAGCCGCGGGCGTGCGACGGGGCGCTGGCGCGCGCGTTCGGCTTCCTCGGCAAGCGCTGGAACGGCATCCTGCTGGGCACGCTCGCCTCCGGCCCGGCCGGCTTCTCCGACCTGCGCCGCGCCGTCGCGGGCATCAGCGACTCCGTGCTCTCCGACCGCCTCTCCGAGCTGTCGGCCGCCGGGCTGGTCGCGCGCACCGTCCACGAGGGCCCGCCCGTCGCGGTGGTCTACGAGCTGACGGCGCCGGGGCGGGCCATGGTGCCGGCGCTGCAGGCGCTGACGGACTGGGCCAGCGAGCACCTGCCCGAGCGGGGCTGCCCCCCCGGCGCCTGAGCCGCGGCGCCCGGAGCGCGGCGCCTGGAGCGCGGCGCCGCGTGCGGCGGGGCGTCAGCCGCCGCGCGGGTCCTGCCGCTCGTCGTCGCCGCCGATCAGCCGCTCCAGCAGGGGCAGGCGCTCGCACGGGTCGTCCGCGTCGCCGAAGTGCCCGCGCGGGCGCACCACCAGCGTGCCGCCGAGGCGCTGGAGCATCTCCAGGCCCTGCTGCGCGTCGCACCCGTAGGGGTCCTCCACGGAGTTCACGAAGCACAGCTCGCGGGCCCCGGCGCGCACGCGCTCCCAGTCGTAGGACTCGCGCAGCACCGGTTCGGCCTCCTCGCCCGGCGGGCGCCAGTACCCGGCCACGAGCACGGCCTGCGCCACGGGCTCGGTCAGCTCCTGCAGCAGCGCAAGCAGCAGCGCCGCGCCGCCGGAGTGGCCCACGAGCACGGTGCCGGCGTCGAAGCGGTGCGCGGCCAGCACGCGCGGCAGGAACGTCGCGATCGGCTCGACGTTCGTGCCCGGGTGGTGCGGCACCTCGACCTCGTACCCGCGCGCCCGCAGGCGCCCGGCCAGCCAGCCGTACCAGCACACGTCCGGGGTGGCGCCCGTGCCGTGGAAGACGACCGCCCTGCGCCTCACCGCTCGCACTTCACCCCTCGCGCTCGTGGGCGAACCACACGGCGCTGACGTCCTGCCCGCCGTGCCCGGCGGCCACGACGGCGGCGAAGTGCTCGTGCACGGCCCGCGTCACGGCGGCGTCCGAGCCGGCGCCGGCGGCCGCGGCCAGGACCAGCTCCAGGTCCTTGGCCGCGCCCGCCGCCCCGAACTGCGGCTCGTGCCGGCCCTCCAGCATCGCCGCGCCCTTGCCCTGCACGTAGGGGGAGTCCATCGCCCCGCCGCGCACCGCCTCCAGGAACAGGCGCGGGTCCACGCCGAGGTCGCGCGCCAGGGCCAGCGAGGTCGCCACCCCGTCCACGACGGTGAGCACCCACGCGTTGCACGCCAGCTTCAGCCGCGAGCCGGCCCCGGCGGCGCCGACCCACAGCACGCGCTGGGCGATCGCGGCGAACACCGGCTCCAGCAGCGCGCCGAGCTCCTGCTCGTCGCCGCCGGCCAGCACGGTCAGCGCGCCCTGCTCGGCCGGGCCCTTCGTGCCCAGCACCGGCGCGTCGACGAAGCGCAGGCCCAGCTCACCGGCCAGGCGCGCCAGGCGCTCGGTGCCCTCGACGCCCACGGTGCTCGTCTGCACCCACACCGCGCCGGGTGCGAACCCCTCGCGCGCGGCGCGCACGGTCTGCTCGACGCTGTCGGCGTCCCACAGCATCGTCAGCACCACCTGCGCCCCGCGCACGGCGTCGGCCGCGTCCTCGGCGACGCGCGCGCCGACCTCGGCCAGCGGGCGCGCCTTCTGCGGCGAGCGGTTCCACACGGTCAGCGGCAGCCCGGCGGCGGCGAGGTTGCGGGCCAGGCCCGCGCCCATGGTGGAGGTGCCCAGCAGGGCGACGGCGGGCAGCGCGGGGGAGGCGTCGGTCACGGGGACCATGGAGCCACGGCGCGCGCCGGCCCACCACCCGGCGCCCGGCCGGGCCCGCCGGGCCGGGGCGGCGCCGCGCCCGCCGCCGGGCAAGGGCCCGCCGCCGGGCAGGGCACCACCAGGCCGGCCGAGGCGGCGAGCCCCTCGCGCACGGCCGCCAGCACCGCGGTGTTCACGCCGGGATGCATCCCCAGGTCGTCGCGGGTGAGGACGAGGGCGCGGGCCCCGGCGCGCACGGCGCGCGAGCACCCCACCACCGGTCCCCACGCGGCGCCGGAGGGGACGAGTTCGCGTTCGGGCACGGCGCGAGCGTGCCGCACCCGCCCGGCGGCGTCAGCCCCGCCCGGGCCGCGGCCCCTGGTGCCAGCGCACCGGCACGCCGTGCGGGGCGGCCGTGCCGATCACGCGGCGGTGCCCGCCGGGCCAGGTCGTCACCGTCACCGGGTAGCCGGTCTCGCCGCGGTCGAAGGCCCCGCCATCGCCCTCGCCGGGTTCCAGGCGGACCCGCGCCAGCGGCGCCCCCGGCGTGGCGGTGGCGCCCAGCTCCTCCAGCCGGGCCTCGGCGGCGGCGCGCTCGGCGGCGGGCAGGTACTGCCACACCACCGAGTGCTGCACCACGGTCAGGGCGCCCGCGCGCAGCTCCAGCCCGGCCAGCAGCGCGGCGGCCCCGGTGCGCAGGCGCTGCACCGGCACCCGCCGCGCCAGCTCCAGCGCCGCCTCCAGGCGCGCGGTGCGGTGCGGCTGGTCGGCCCACACGTACGAGCGCAGCAGCAGCGCCCCCTCGGCCGAGGCCGGGTCGACGACGTCGGGGTCGCCGCCGACGCGCTCGACGACCTCGAAGGAGCCCGGCGCGGCCCACCCGGCCGGCTCGGCGTCCCACGCGCCCTCCAGCACGACGGTCGAGCCCTGCGGGCCCCGCGCGCTGCCGTCCGCACCGCGGTACCGGAAGCGGTCCAGCAGCAGGTTCAGCCCCGCCGAGCAGCCCACCTCGTGCAGGCGCACGGGCACCACCGGCCCCAGCGCGGGCAGGGCCCCGGCGACGGCGGTGAGCAGCCCGCCCACCAGCGCCGCCGAGCGGCCCACCTCGTTCGTCTGCGGGGGAGTGCGCAGCCCCTCGCGCAGCTCGGCGCGGCGGGTGCCGAACAGCTCGCGCAGCGCCCGCCAGGCCGCGCCCGCGTCGCCGTCGCCGCCCGTGCTGGGCAGGTGGGCGGCGTAGCCGGGCGCGCGCCCGGACAGCGCCAGGCGGTGCGCGGCGCCCAGCAGCCGCAGCGGCAGCGCCGCCCCCGGCGGGTCGTCCTCGTGGCCGGCGAGCACCGCGCGCGCCGGGCCGCCGGCCCCGACGTCCTCGGCGGCGCGGGTCAGCAGGTGCGCGTACAGCGGCGAGCCCAGGTCGGCGCAGGCGCGCGCCTGCCCGCGCAGCAGGTCCGCCAGCCGGTCCGCGCCGGGGTCGTGCGCCAGCTCACCCGTCACGGCGCGACGCTAGCGAGCGCCGGCGGCCGCGCGCACGGCGAGGGGCAGCGCGCGCAGCACCGCCTCGACGTCCTGCTCGCCGGTGGACGGCCCCATCGAGAGGCGCACCGCGGTGCGGGCGGTGTCGGCGTCCAGGCCGGTGGCCAGCAGCACGTGCGAGGCGTCCTCGGAACCGGCCGAGCACGCCGAGCCGCTGGAGCACACGATGCCGGCGGCCTCCAGCTCCAGCAGCACCGTCTCCCCGCCCACGCCGGGGAAGCAGAACGAGGCGTGGTGCGGCAGGCGCTGCACGGGGTGGCCGGTCAGCAGCGCGCCGGGCACCTGCTCCAGCACCCCGGCGACGAGGCGGTCGCGCAGCGCGGCCAGCCGGGCGGACTCCTCCTCGCGGGCGGCCTCGGCCAGCCCGAGGGCCACGGCGGTGCCCACCGCGCCGGCCACGTCCACCGTGCCCGAGCGGCGCCCGCCCTCCTGCCCGCCGCCGTGCACGACGGGTTCCAGGGGGACGGACCCGCGCACGAACAGCGCCCCGGAACCGCGCAGGCCGCCGAACTTGTGCGCGGAGATCGACAGCGCGTCGACGCCGAGCGCGTCCACGTCCAGCGGCAGGTGCCCGGCGCTCTGCACGGCGTCGGTGTGCAGCGGGACCCCGTGCGCGCGGCACAGGCGCGAGACCTCCGCCAGCGGCTGCACGGTGCCGATCTCGTTGTTGGCGTGCATGACGGACACCAGCGCGGTGCCGTCGTCGACGAGGCGCTCGAGGTGCTCGAGGTCCACCACGCCGCAGCGGTCCACGCCCACCTCGTCCACGCGGAAACCCCACCGGGTCAGCGCGCGGGCCGTCTCCAGCACCGCGGGGTGCTCGATGGCCGAGACGACCACGCGCCGGTCGCGGGGCGCGGCGGTGGCGATGCCGGTGACGGCGAGGTTGTCGGCCTCGGTGCCGCCGCCGGTGAGCACCACCTCGCCGGGGCGGCAGCCGAGCACCTGGGCGATGCCGGCGCGCGCGGCGTCCAGGCCCGCCCTCGCCGCCCGGCCGGCCTCGTGGGCGCTGGAGGGGTTGCCGGTCACGCTCGTCAGGTACGGCCACACGGCCTCGAGCACCTCCCGGCGCGGCGGCGAGGTCGCCGAGTGGTCCAGGTAGATCACGGCGCCACCGCCGCGGCGACCTCCACGTCCAGGCCCAGGTCGAGGGTGCGCGCGTTCTGCGTCAGCGCGCCCACCGAGACCAGGTCCACGCCGGTGCGCGCGATCGCGGCCACCGTCTCCAGCGTCACCCCGCCGCTGGCCTCGGCCAGCGCCCCGGCGGCGTGCACGCGGCGCACCCCCTCGGCCAGGTCCGCCAGGGCGAAGTTGTCCAGCAGGACGACGTCCACGCCCGCCGCCAGCACCGCGTCGAGCTGGTCGAGGCGGTCCACCTCCACCTCGAGGGCGGTGGTGTGCGGCACGCGCTCGCGCACCGCGCGCAGGGCGGTGGTGACGTCCACGCCTTCGGCCAGCAGCACCGCGAGGTGGTTGTCCTTGACGAGCACCGTGTCCGAGAGGGACCGGCGGTGGTTGTGCCCGCCGCCGGCGCGCACGGCGGCGCGCTCCAGCGCCCGCAGCCCCGGGGTGGTCTTGCGGGTGTCGACGACCCGCGCGCCGGTGCCGGCCACGGCGTCGGTGAACGCCGCGGTCAGGGTGGCGATGCCGGACAGGTGCTGCAGCAGGTTCAGGGCCACGCGCTCGGCGCGCAGCACCGCGTGCGCGGAGCCGGCCACGCGCCCGAGGACGTCCCCGGCGGCGAAGCGGGTGCCGTCCGGGGAGAACTGGCAGCGCAGCAGTGCCCCGCCGGTCAGGGCCGCGGCCTGCTCGAACGCCGCCGCCGCGGCGGCGGTGCCGGCGAGCACCCCGGCCTCGCGGGCGCGCAGCTCGGCGTGGGCGACGGCCCCGGCCGGCAGCAGCGCCTCGCTGGTGACGTCGCCCCAGGGGGCGTCCTCGGCCAGGGCGGCGGCCACCACGGCGGCCACCGGGTCGGCGGGGTGGTTCACGCGGTCCTCCGCAGGGTGCGCCGGCGCGGCGCGCCGGGGGTCTCGGGGTGGTCCTCGCGGTGGTGCGCGCCGAGGCTCTCGGTGCGCAGCGCGGCCGCCGTCACCAGCAGCCGCCCCACCAGCAGCAGGTTCGCGTCCTCGTGGGCGCGCCGGCCGGCGCCGGGGGTGGCGGCCAGGTCCAGGGGGGTCTCCTCGGGCGTGAGGAGCTTGGCGGCCACCGCCAGCCCGGCGGCGTCGCGGAACAGCCCGGCGTGCTCCCACAGCGCCGCGCGCACGTCGCGGCGCGGCACGTGCGCAGCGCGCACGCCCGCCTCGCCGGGCAGGTCCACCACCTCGTCGGCGGGGAAGCGCGCCGGTGCGCCGTCGGCGCCGGCGGCCACCGCGGCCACGTCGGCGGCCACCGCGGCGCCGGTGACCAGCGCCTCCAGCAGCGAGTTCGAGGCCAGCCGGTTCGCGCCGTGCACACCGGTGCAGGCGACCTCGCCGGCGGCCCACAACCCCGCCACGCCGGTGCGCCCGCGCGCGTCGGTGCGCACCCCGCCCATGAGGTAGTGCGCGGCCGGGGTGACCGGCAGCGGCTCGCGGTCGGGGTCCAGGCCGGCGGCCGCGCACATCGCCGCGATGCCGGGGAAGCGGCGCGCGAACGGCGCGCCGGTGCGCGCGCGCAGCCCGGTGGCGTCCAGCAGCGCCGGGCGCCCGCCGTGGGCGGCCACGGCGCGGCCGGTGGCGCGGGCCACCACGTCGCGCGGGGCCAGTTCCGCGCGCGGGTCCACCGCGGGCATGTACCGCTGCCCGGCGGCGTCCAGCAGCACCGCGCCCTCCCCGCGCACCGCCTCGGAGACGAGGAACGGCTCCTCGACCGCGGCGACGGTGGGGTGGAACTGCACCATCTCCAGGTCGGCCAGGCCCGCGCCGGCGCGCCACGCGGCGGCCAGGCCGTCGCCGGTGGCCACCGCCGGGTTCGTGGTGCGGCTGAAGAGCTGACCGGCCCCGCCGGTGGCCAGCACCACCGCGCCGGCCTCCACGCGCAGCGGCGCGTCCTCGCCGGACGCGCCGCGCAGCAGCAGGTCCGCGCCCACCACCCGCCCGTCGCGCACCACGAGGTCCACGAGGAACGCCTCCTCGTGCACGGCGACGCCGCTGCGGCGCACGGCCAGCGCCAGCGCCGCCGAGAGCACCGCGCCGGTGCGGTCGCCCCCGGCGTGCAGGATGCGCGGGCGCGAGTGCGCCGCCTCCAGCCCCAGGGAGAAACCCCCCGAGGCGTCGGTGTCGAAGCGCGCCCCGCGCCCGAGCAGCGCGCGCAGCGCGGCCGGGCCGGCCGCGCACAGCGCCGCCACGGCCCGCGGGTCGCACAGCCCGGCGCCGGCGGCCAGGGTGTCGGCGGCGTGCGCGGCGACGTCGTCCTCGTCGGCGGCCACCGCGATGCCGCCCTGCGCCCAGCGGCTGCTGCCGTCGCCCAGGACCGTCTTGGTGGCCAGCACCACCGACCCGGTGCGCGCGGCCTCCAGCGCCGCGGTCATCCCCGCCAGGCCCGCCCCCACGACGAGCACGTCGCAGGAGGCGGTGCGCACCGGGGTGCTCACGGCCGCACGGCCAGCATGCGCTCCAGCGCGGTGCGCGCGTCCTCGGCCACCCGCGCCTCGACGCGCACCCGGTTGACGACCTGCCCGCGCACCAGCGACTCCAGCACCCACGCCAGGTACGCGGGGTGGATGCGGTACATCGTCGAGCACGGGCACACCACCGGGTCCAGGCACGTGATGGTCAGGTCCGGGCGGGTGTCGGCCAGGCGGCGCACCATGTTGATCTCGGTGCCGATGGCGAACGCGGTGCCGGCCGGGGCGGCGTCGACGACGCGCTGGATGTACTGCGTCGAACCGCTCTCGTCGGCGGCGTCGACGACCTCGACCGGGCACTCGGGGTGCACCACGACGCGCACGTCGGGGTTCGCGGCGCGCGCGGCCTCGATCTGCGCCACCGTGAAGCGCTGGTGCACCGAGCACCAGCCGCGCCAGAGCACCACGCGCGCGTCGTGCAGCGCCTCGGCGGAGTTCCCCCCGCGCGGCTTGCGCGGGTCCCACAGCGGCATCGCGTCCAGGGGCACGCCCATCGCCTTGGCGGTGTTGCGGCCCAGGTGCTGGTCGGGGAAGAACAGCACGCGCCGGGCGCGCGCGAACGCCCACTCCAGCACCTCGCGCGCGTTCGAGGAGGTGCACACGATGCCGCCGTGCGCGCCGCAGAACGCCTTCAGCGCCGCCGCGGAGTTCATGTACGTCACCGGCAGCACCGGGACCCTCCCGTCCGCGTCCGGCTCGGTGCCGTACAGCGCGGTCAGCTGGTCCCAGCAGGCGTTCACCGCGTCGATGTCGGCCATGTCGGCCATCGAGCAGCCCGCCGCCAGGTTCGGCAGGATCACCGGCTGCTCGTCCGTGGTGAGCAGGTCGGCGGTCTCGGCCATGAAGTGCACGCCGCAGAAGACGACGAACTCCGCCTCGGGGTGGCGCTGCGACTGCTGCGCCAGCTGGAAGGAGTCGCCGACGAAGTCGGCGTAGCGCACGATCTCGTCGCGCTGGTAGGCGTGCCCGAGCACCGTCACCCGGCTGCCCAGGGCCTCCTTCGCGGCGCGGATGCGCCGGTCCAGCTCCTCGGGCGCCAGCAGCCGGTACTCCGCGGGGATCTGCTGCTGCACCGGCGTGGTGGCCGGGGCCGGGTCCTGCCGCGAGGCGCCGGCGCCGTACGTGGGCGCCGGCAGCGGCAGGCCCGGCGCGGCGTCGAACTGCCACGGGCCGCTGGGCAGGTCGGGGTCGCACGTCTCGGCGTCCACCCGCCCGGGGGTGCGGGCGAGCAGCGCGATCTGCGTGGGGACGGACGCCATGGCGTGCCTCTTCTCGACGGGACCGGCCGCTGCCGGGTCCGGGGTCCTCCGGGACGGGGTGCCGCGGGGTTCGCGGCGGTTCTGGTGGTTCGGGGGTCCTGCGGTTCCGGGGTCGTGCGGTTGCGGGGTCGTGCGGTTGCGGGGCGCCGCCGCTCAGGCGGGCGGGCCCGCGGGGGTGAACGGTCCGGCCGAGCCCTCGGGCACGACCGCGCGGTACAGCTTCGGCGGGCGGTGCCGCCCGCCGGCCTGGTGCTCGCCGGTGGCGGCGATCGTGCCGGAGTGCTCCACCTGGCGGCGGAAGTTCGCCGGGTCCAGCGGCCGCTGCAGGATCGCCTCGTGCACCTCGCGCAGCTCGGCCAGCGAGAAGCGCTCGGGCAGGAAGTGCAGGGCCACGTGGGCGTGCTGCACCTTGCTGCGCAGCCGGTACAGCGCGTACTCGACGATCTCGTCGTGGTCGAACGCCAGGCCCGTGCAGTCGTCCGCCGCGGTCCAGCGCACGTTCTCGCCCTCGGCGGCCGCGGCCGCGAGGTGGTTGCGCACCAGGGCGGAGTAGACGACCGAGACCACCCGCTGGCCGGGGGAGCGGTCCGGGCGCCCGAACGTGTAGAGCTGCTCCAGGTAGCTCGGGCGCAGGCCCGTGGTCTCCGCCAGCGTGCGCCGGCCGGCGTCGCTCAGGCTCTCCTGCGTGCGCACCCAGCCGCCCGGCAGCGCCCACTGCCCGCCGAACGGGTCGCGGGTGCGCCGCACCAGCGGCAGGTGCACGCGCGGGCGCCCGGCGCGGTCGGGCAGCAACGCGAAGATCACGGTGGAGACGGCGACGAGGATCGCCTGCTGGGACTGCACCACCGCGGACTCCGCCGATCCTCCGGACCACCGCCCCCCGGCCGGGGAGTAAGGGTGGTTCTGACAGCAACTGGTCCGGAGCGTAGGGCACGCCCGCGCCGGCTGGCAAGGCGCCCGCCCCCGACCGGGCGGGGACCGGCGGTCGGGGGAGCCGGGCGGGGAGCCGGGCGGGGAGCCGAGCGGGGAGCCGGGCGGGGGCCCGGCCGGGGCGCCCTTTCGCCCGGCGCGAAACGGAGGTGACAACCCGCGGGGGCCGTCGTAGCGTTGAGGCACACGGGAAGGGAGGTGGTCCGGTACATGAGTTCTCATCGGACGCGTGAGGTGGCTGCCCGCTAGCAGCCGCGCGATGGACGCGGACCGCTCTGGTCGCCCCGCGCGGCGCGGCGAATCCACGGCAGTCACCGGGTCCCCGGGCGCCGGCCCGTCCAGCCGGCCCTCTCCCCGCCCAGCGGGGGAGGAAGCGCCCGGGGACTTCTCCACGTCCGGGGGCGGTCGACGTCCCGGACGCCCGCTCCCCGCGCCGCCGCGGGCCGGGCCGGCGGTGGTGTCCCCGCCGCACCACCTATGCTCGGCGGGTGAGACCCGCCCGCTCCCGGCAGCGCTGGCTGGTGGACACCACCCCCCTGCGCGAGAGCCCCGCCTTCCGCCGGTTGTGGGTCGGGCAGTCCCTGGCCGGCATCGGCACCCAGCTCACCGTCGTCACCGTCGGCCTTCAGGCGTACGCGCTCAGCGGCTCCACCCTCGCCGTCGGCGTGGTGGGCGTCTTCGCGCTCGTGCCGCTGGTCGTCCTCGGCCTGTACGGCGGCTCCCTCGTCGACGCGCACGACCGCCGCCGCGTGGCGCTGCTGTCCTCCGTGGCGCTGTGGGCGGTCTCCCTGGCGCTGGCCGCCCAGGCCTGGCTCGAGCTGGGCTCCCTGCACCTGCTCTACGCGCTGGTGGCCCTGCAGAGCGCCGCCTTCGCCGTGAACACCCCGGCCCGCTCGGCGATCGTGCCGGCCCTGGTGCCGCCCGCCCAGCTGCCGGCGGCCAACGCCCTGTCGGGCACCGCGAACGCGCTCGCCCTGACCGTCGGGCCGCTGCTGGCCGGCTTCCTCGTCGACGGCGGCGGCTTCCGCGCCGCCTACACCCTCGACGCGCTCACCTTCGTCGCCGCCCTGACCGGGGTCTGGCGCCTGCCGGCGATGCCCCCGGCGCACGCCGCCGGCGCGCACCGCGCCGGGCTGCGCTCGGTGCTGGAGGGCGTGCGCTTCCTGGGCACCCGCCCCAACGTGCGCATGACGTTCCTGGTCGACCTGTGCGCGATGGTGCTGGCGATGCCGCGCGTGCTGTACCCGGCCATCGGCGCCGGCGACCTCGGCGGCGGGGCGCGCACCGTGGGGGTGCTGGCCGCCGGCTTCGCCGCCGGCTCGGTGCTGGCGGGGCTGTTCTCCGGGCCGCTGGGGCGGGTGCGCCGCCAGGGCGCCGTGGTCGTCGGGTGCGTGGCCGTCTACGGCGCGGCGGTGGCCGCCTTCGGCGCCGTGCTCGTCCTCGCCCCCTCCGGCGCCGGGTGGCGGCTGGCCGCCTGCACCGCGCTGCTGGGGGTGTGCGGGGCGGCCGACGCCGTCAGCGCCGTCTTCCGCGGCACGATCCTGCAGGTGGCCACCCCCGACGCCCTGCGCGGGCGGCTGCAGGGGGTGTTCATCGTGGTCGTCGCCGGCGGCCCGCGCCTGGGGGACGTGGTCCTCGGCGGCACCGCCGAGCTCACCGGCGAGGCGGTGGCCGCCCTCGCCGGCGGGCTGGCGTGCGTGGTGGCGGTGCTGGCGCTCTCGCGCGCCCAGCCGCGCTTCGCGCGCTACGACGCGCTGCACCCGCAGCCGTAGCGCGGGACCCGCGCGCCCGCCCGCGTCCGCTCAGACGGTGCGCACGACCTCCTCGTGCGACAGGCGCGGCCCGCGCGGGCGGAACCCGGCCGGGTCGGCCACGCCGACGTTGACCACCGCGACGACCTCGTGCTCGCCGTCGGGGAAGAACTCGCGCTCGATCGCCGGCGCGTCGATGCCCGTCATCGGCCCGGCGGACAGCCCCACCGCCCGCACGGCCATGATGAGGTAGCCCAGCTGCAGCGCGGTGTTGAACACCGCGGTGCGCTCGCGGTACCCCGCGTCGGCGAAGAGGTCCCTCGCGCCGGGGTAGTGCGGGAACAGGCGCGGCAGCTCCTCGTCGAAGCGGCGGTCGGCGGCCACCACGACGCTCAGCGGCGCCGAGCGCGTCTTGTCGCCGTTGCTGCCGCTCATCATCGTGGCCAGCCGCTCGCGCGCCTCGGGCGAGCGCACCAGCAGCAGCCGCATCGGCTGGGTGTTCATGCTGGTGGGCGGGTACTTCGCCAGCTCCAGGACCGCGGCGACCTGCTCGTCGGTGACCGGCTCGTCCGTCCACCGGTTGGGGGTGCGCGCGCCCGTGAACAGCGCCTCCAGCGCCTCGGGGCCGACGGCGGTGGCGGTGGCTGCGGTCGTCGTCGTGCTCGTCATGCCCCCATCCTCACCGCCGTCCCGGCGCGCCCGCGCGCCGGCGCCGGTGTGCGGCGCCTCACACCCCGTCCGGCGCCTCCCGCCGCAGCCGCGCGTAGCCCTCCAGCGCCGCCCTGCGCTCGGCGGCGTGGTCGACGACGCGCTCGGGGTAGCCGTGCGCGTACCCGTCCGGCGCGCTCCACGGCTCGTGCGCGCGCCGTCCGGGCAGGTGGCGCAGCTCGGGCACGTACCGGCGCACGTACTCCCCGTCCGGGTCGAAGCGCTGCCCCTGCGCGACGGGGTTGAACACCCGGAAGAACGGCGCCGCGTCGGTGCCCGAGCCGGCCACCCACTGCCAGCCGTGGGCGTTGCTGGCGATGTCCCCGTCGCGCAGCCAGCGCATGAACTCGCGCGCGCCCAGCGTCCACTCCACGTGCAGGTCCTTGACGAGGAAGCTGGCGACCACCATCCGCACCCGGTTGTGCACCCAGCCCTCGGCGCGCATCTGCCGCATCCCGGCGTCGACGAAGGGGTAGCCGGTGCGCCCCTCGCTCCAGGCGCGGAACGTCTCGCCCGGCTCGGAGTAGCTCAGCCGCGCCAGCTGCGGGCGCAGGTACTCGCGCGCCGACTCCGGCCGGTACCACAGCACGTCGGCGTAGAACTCCCGCCAGGCCAGTTCGGTGCGGAAGGCCTCCGCGCCCGCCGAGCGGTGCCGCGCCAGGTCCGCCAGCAGCGTGCGCGGGTGCACCTCGCCCCACTTCAGGTGCACCGACAGCTGCGAGGTGCCCGCCAGGTCGGGGCGGTCGCGGTCGTGCTCGTAGCCCTCGAGCCCGTCGGCCAGGAACGCGCGCCAGCGCTCCCGCGCGGCGCCCTCACCGGCGGGCGGCAGCCGCAGCGCGCCCAGGTCGGGCTCGTCCGGCCAGTGCGCCCCGCCCACGCCCTCGCCGCCGCCGCGCACCCAGCGCGCGCCGGCGGGGGAGCCGGCCGGGGCCGGCCAGCCGTGCGCGGCCCAGGCGCGGGCGAAGGGGGTGAAGACCTGGAAGGGGCGCCCGGCACCGGTGAGCACCGAGCCGGGCCCGACCGCGTAGGCGGTGCCGGTGCGCACCAGCTCCACCCCGGCGCCGGCCAGCGCCGCCTCGACGGCCTCGTCGCGCCGGCGCCCGTGCGGGCCGGTGTCCGCGGCCACGTGCACCCGCGCGGCGCCGGCGCGCGCGGCCACCCGCGGCAGCACCCGGACCGGGTCGCCGCGCTCGACGACCAGGCGACCGCCCAGGGACTCGTCCAGCGCGCGCAGCGAGCGCAGCAGCCAGGCGCGGCGCACGTCCCCCGACGGGCCCCACAGCGCGGGGTCCACGACGAACAGGGGCAGCACCTCGCCGTCGGCGGCGGCCGCCAGCAGGGCCGGGTTGTCGGCCAGCCGCAGGTCGCGGCGGAACCACATCACGCTCGTGCTCGCGCGGCTCACCCGGCGGACGCTAACGCCGCGCCCGCGCCCGCGCGACGCGGCGGTCCCCGGCAGCGCCGGACCGGTGCGGTCCGCGGTGCCCATGACGGAGAATGAGGACCGTGAGCGACCTCATCGACACCACCGAGATGTACCTGAAGACGGTCTTCGAGCTGGAGGAGGAGGGCATCGTGCCGATGCGCGCCCGCATCGCCGAGCGGCTGCACCACTCCGGCCCCACCGTCTCGCAGACGGTGGCGCGCATGGAGCGCGACGGGCTGCTGCACGTGGGCACCGACCGCCGCCTGGAGCTCACCGACGCCGGGCGCGCCAAGGCCATGCGCGTCATGCGCAAGCACCGCCTGACCGAGCGGCTGCTCACCGACGTCATCGGGCTGGACTGGTCGCTGGTGCACGAGGAGGCGTGCCGCTGGGAGCACGTCATCTCCGAGGAGGTCGAGCGGCGCCTGGTCGACATCCTCGACCACCCGCACTCCTCGCCCTACGGCAACCCGATCCCCGGGCTGGGGGAGCTGGGCGAGAGCGGCTCGGAGGAGGACTTCCGCGCCGGCGTGCAGCCGCTGACCGCCCCCGCCCTGGACGGGCGCCGCGTCGTGGTGCGCCGGCTGGGCGAGCCGCTGCAGACCGACGTGCAGCTGCTCTCGCGCTTCGCCGGCGCCGGCCTGCGTCCGGGCGCGGAGGTCGTCGCCCGCTCCGCCGCGGGCGGCTACGAGGTCTCCGTCGGCCCGGCCGTCCTCGAGCTCAGCAGCGCCCAGGCCTCGCACCTGTTCGTCGCCGCCGGGGACTGACCCGCAGCCGGTCCCGCGACCGGTCCCGCGACCGCTCGCGGGCCGGCGCGCGCGTCGCCGGCGCGTCACGCGGGCGCCACGTGGTCGTCACCGCTCCGTGACACGGGGGCCCTGGACGGGTTATGGTCCACCCGCTTCCGTGAACGTTCACTCGGAGGCCCTCGCACGGACGCCGAGCCCTGCCACCGCGACGAGGTCCCACGCACACGTGTGGCAGGGACGGGGGAACCAATTTCCCGGGCACGACCCCACGGCCAGCCGGGCCGGGGGTGCGGGTCCTAGGGGTGAAGCCGGTGAGAACCGGCCGGGCGATGCTCCCGCCCGAACCCGACAGCTCACCTCGCAGGCGTCGGAGAGGCACACCACCGTGACGAACACCGTCCCGGCGCGCCACCGCGCCCCCGTCCGCCCCCTCACGCCCCTCACCGGCCTCGGCCGCGCCCTGGGCCGCCGCGCCGGCGACGCCGGCCGCGCCGGCGTCGTGGCCGCCGCCGCCGGCGGCCTGCTGGTCTCCGGCGCCCTGCCGGCCGGTGCCGCGCCGGCCGCGGCCCCCGCCGCGGGCGCCGTCACCACCAGCGTCAGCACCGGCCTCGGCTCCGCCGTCGGCTCGGCCTTCGGCACCGCGGTCGTCGGCGTGGTCTCCGCGCCCGCCGCGGCCACCGCGGCCACCGCCGCGGCCGCCGCCTTCAGCGCGGTGCCCACCCCGGCGCCGCCGCCCCCGCCGGCCCCCGTGCTCGTGCAGCGCGCGCAGCGCTCCGCGGCCGACGCCCCCGTCGTGGAGACCTCGGTGGACCGCGCCGCCCTCGACGAGGCGCGCCGCGTCGAGGTCCAGGTCGTCGCCGCCCCGGCGCCGGCCCCGGCGCCCGCCCCGGCCCCCGCGCCGGCCCCGTACCTCGCGCCCGCCCCGCCGACGCCGGCCCCGCCGGTGCTGCCCCCGCCGCCGGCCCCGGCCGTGCCGCTGGGCCAGCGCGTCCTGGACGTGGCCGACGACTACGCCGGCACGCCGTACGTGTACGGCGGCACCACCCCGGCCGGCTTCGACTGCTCCGGCTACACCAGCTACGTCTTCCGCCAGCTCGGCGTGGAGCTGCCGCGCACCGCGAACGCCCAGCTGGGCGCCAGCGCCCGCATCAGCCGCGCCGAGGCCGTCCCGGGCGACCTGGTCTTCTTCACCAGCGGCGGCCGCGCCTTCCACGTGGGCATCTACGCCGGCGGCAACCAGATGTGGGACTCCCCGCGCGCCGGCAAGCCCGTGCAGCTGCGCGCGATCTGGAGCGACGCGGTCACCTTCGGCCGCGTGGCGCCCGTCGTCTGACGCGGCACCGGACCGCACCACGAGCACGCACCGCGGCAGCGCCGCGCCGCAGCGGGCCCGGCACCTCGGGGGTGCCGGGCCCGCTGCCGCGTGCGCGCCGTTCGCGGCAAAGGCGTGTCCCCGCGGGCCCTGCCGACGTACAGTGCGCTCACGACGACGGGAGGAGGTGCGCAGGACGTGTCCAGCCCCGCAGCCGCGCGCCGTCCCGGACCCGTGGCCCCCGGCCCGGCCCTGCCCCCGATGACAGTGGGGGTACCCGTGGTGCGCCGCTGCGCGCACGTGCGCCAGCACGTGCACCATGCCGCGCACGTCGTCGCTCCCAGAGGCGTCGTCCCCACCGGGGACGGCGCCTCTCGTCGTCCGTGGAGGTGCTTGTGCGAACCCTCGTGCTGAACGCCGGCTACGAACCGCTCGCGGTGGTGTCCTTCCGCCGGGCGCTCGTCCTCGTCCTCGCCGGGAAGGCCTCGGTCGTGCTGGCCGACGCCGACCCGGTGGTGGGCGCGACGGTGAGCCTGGAACGCCCCTCGGTGATCCTGCTGAGCCGCTACGTGCGGGTGCCGCGCGGCACCTCGGTGCCGGTCAGCCGCCGCGGCGTGCTGCGCCGCGACCACCAGCGCTGCGCCTACTGCCGCGGGCACGCCACCACCGTCGACCACGTGCTGCCGCGCAGCCGCCGCGGGCCGGACACCTGGGAGAACCTCGTCGCCTGCTGCGTGCGCTGCAACAACGCCAAGGGCGACCGCACGCCCGAGGAGATGGGCTGGGCGCTGGGCTTCCGGCCCGCGGTGCCGCGCGGGGCGTCCTGGGCGGTGCGCGGCGCCGAGCAGGCCGACCCGCGCTGGGACGAGTACCTGGCGCAGGCCGCCTGAGCGGGCCGCCGCGCGCGGCCGCCGGCGGGCCGCGGGGAAAAGGGGGAGAGGTCCGTCCGGGGGCGTCGCTAGCGTGCTGACGGTGCGCACCCCGGAGCAGGCCCCGCCCCGACCGGCGGGCACCGCTCCCGTCCCCGCCGCGCCGCCGCCCGCGCGCACCCTGACCGCCTCCCGGCTCGCCGGGCCCGGCACGGTGCTCGCCGGCGCGCTGGCGGTGCTGGCCTCGCTGGGCGAGACCCTGGGCACCGTCGTCACCGGCCGCCTGGCCGACGACCCCGGCGCCGGGCTGCTGGTGGCGCTGGGCGTGCTGCTCGTGGGCGCCGGGGTGCTCGACGCCGTCGGGCGCGCCGTCTTCGCCACCCGCGTCGGGCGCGCCGAGGGGCGCCTGCGCGCGGACCTGCTCGACGCCGCCCTGACCCAGCCGCTGCCGGTGCTCGCCGAGCAGGCCGTCGGCGAGGTCATCGACCGCGTGGACGACGACCCGCGCCAGCTCGCGCGGGTGCTGCGCGAGACCGGCTGGCGCCTGGCGCGCGCCCTGCTGCGCTCGGCGCTGGGCTGGGTGGTCGCCGGGCTGACGTGGTGGCCGGCGTGGATCGCCTTCCCCGCGGTGGCGGTGGCCGCCCTGCTGGTCGCCCGGCCGCTGACGGCCCGGGTGGCGCGCTGCAAGGTCGTCGAGGAGGTCGCCTGGAGCGAGCACGCCGCCCAGCTGGAGGAGGCCGTGGCCGCCCGCGACGACGTGCGCGCCGCCCTGGGGCGCGCGCACGTGCTGCGCCGCTACGCCGAGGGCGCCCGCGCGGTGCTCACGGCGGTGCGCGGCACCAGCACCGCCTCCGCGTCGGTGGCGGTGCGCACCGCCCTGGTGCTCTCCGTGCCGCTGGTGCTGCTCGTGCCGGCCGGCGCGGCGCTCGTGGCGCGCGGGGAGCTGGGGGTGGCGGCCTTGGTGACCACCTGGCTGCTGCTCGCCGGCTTCGTCGGCGACCTGACGGAGGTGGCCGACCGGCTGCCGGAGGTGCAGGCCGGCCTCGGCGCGCTCCAGCGCGCCCGGGCGCTGCTGGGCGCGCCCGCCGAGCTGGCCGGCGGCGCGGCGCCGCCGCCGGGCCCGCTGTCCCTGCAGGTGCGCGACCTGACCTTCGCCTACCCGGACGGCCCGCCGACCCTGCGGGGGGTGGACCTGCTGGTGCCCGCCGGCACCACGTGCGCCCTCGTCGGGCGCAGCGGCGCGGGCAAGTCGACGCTGGCGGCGCTGTTCTCGCGCGCGGTCGAGCCGCCGCCGGGCGCGGTGCTCGTCGGCGGGCGCGACGTGCGCGAGCTGGACCTGCAGGAGCTGCGGCGCACCGTCGGGGTGGTCACCCAGCGCACCGAGCTGCTGGCGGCGACGCTGGCGGAGAACATCGCCCTGGCCGCCGACGTGCCGCGCGAGGCGGTGCAGGGGGCCGTCGACGCGTTGGGCCTGCGCTCGTGGGTGCAGGCCCTGCCCGCGGGCCTGGACACCCCGCTGGGCCCGGGGGGCACCACCCTGTCCGCCGGCGAGGAGCAGCTCGTGGCCTTCGCGCGCCTGCTGGTGCGCGACGTGCGGGTCGTCGTGCTCGACGAGGCCACCGCCCGCATGGACCCCGTCACCGAGCAGCGCGTGACCGCCGCGGCCGAGCGGCTGCTGGCCGGGCGCACCGGCCTGCTCGTCGCGCACCGGCTGAGCACCACCCGCCGGGCGGGCTCCGTGGCCGTCCTGGACGCCGGCCGGCTCGTGCAGCACGGCCCGCGCGCGCGCCTGGCCGCCGTGCCGGGCCCGTTCGCCGACCTGCTCGCCGCCGCCGACGACGCGGGCGCGGCGGGGGACGCGGCCGGGGACGCGGCCGGGGGCGCGGCCGCGGCGCAGGGCGTCGCGGGCGACGACGACCACGGCCGCTCGGTGCCCGCGCCGCGGCGCGCGCGCCCGGCGCCGGCCGAGCCGTCGCCGCGCCTGGCGCGCACGGTGCTGCGGGCGGTGGGCGCGCACCCGCGCTGGGGCCTGGCCGGCGCGGTGCTGTTCCTGGTGACCTCGCTGCTGGGCGCGCACGGCGCGCTCACCGGTGCGCTGTGGGGGCGCGTCGTCGAGGACGTCGCCGCCGGGGACGCGGACGGTGCGGGCGGTGCGGCCGGGGGCCCCTGGCTGGCGGCGGCCGCGGTCTGCGCGGCGCTGCTGGCCGGCCCGTTCGCGCTGCGCGGGGCGCTGCGCGTGTACTTCCAGTGGTGGAACGCGGTGACGCTGCGGGTGCGCTGCGCGGTCCTCGCCGGGCAGACGCAGCAGCACCGGCTGGCGCGCGTGCCGGCCGGCGAGGTCACCGCGCGCTGCCTGGATTCCGAGCGGTTCGTGCTCTACGTCGACCGCTGGGTCGACGTCGTCATCGGGTGCCTCGTCGTGGTGAGCACCGCGCTGCTGGCCGGCAGCGCCGCCGCCGGCGCCGTCGTCGCGGCGGTCATGGCCGTCTCGGCGCTGGTGTCCTCCAGCGGCGCCGGCGTCGCCGGGCGCAGCGCCGCCGGGGCGGGGGAGGCGCGCGCCCGCTTCGGGCGTTCCCTGGGCTCGGCGGTCGACGCCGCGCGCACGGTGAAGCTGGCCGCGGCGACCCCGGCGGTGCTGGCCCACCTGCACGCCGTCGACGACGCGCGGGTGCGCGCCTCGGTGCGCGAGTTCCGGGTGCGCGCGCTGCTGGACGGGGTGCCGGTGGTGCTCGTGCAGCTCGGGCTGGTCGCCACGTGGTGGCTGCACCTGATCGGCACCTGGGGCCTGGGCACCACGCTGCTGGTCTCCACCGCGGTGGCCGGCTCGTCGTACTTCGGGCAGGTCGCCGGCGCGGTCGTCACCGAGGCGCCCGTGGCGCGCACCTGGCTGCGGGCGGTGGCGGCGCTGTCCGGGCGCGCCGACGTGCTCACCGCCCCGGCCGGGGTGGACCTGGTCGCCGGCACCGCCCCCGCCCCGGCGGAGCCGGCGCGCCGGCCGCTGCGCGAGCTGGAGCTGCGCGGCTTCGGCGCCGTGCACGAGGACGGCACCGTGGGCGTGGCCGGGGTGGACCTGCGGGTGGCCGCCGGGGAGCTGGTGCTGCTGACCGGGCGGGTCGGCTCGGGCAAGTCCAGCTTGCTGGCGGCCCTGGCCGGACTGGTCGACCACGAGGGCTCGCTGCGCTGGAACGGCGCGGAGGTCGCCGACCCGCAGGTCTTCCTGCGCCCGGCGCAGGTCTGCCACGTCGCGCAGGTGCCCCGGGTGCTGTCCGGCTCCTTCGCCGACAACGTCGCCCTGGACCACCCCGGCGCCGCCCGGCGCCTGCCGCGGGCGCTGGAGGACGCCCGGCTGCTGCCCGACGTGGAGGTCGCCGGCGGCCCGGGAGCCCTCGTGGGGCACCGCGGGGTGCGCCTGTCCGGCGGGCAGGTGCAGCGCCTGGCGCTGGCGCGCGCGCTGGCCTCGGGCGCGGAGCTGCTGGTGGCCGACGACGTCTCCTCCGCCCTCGACGCGCGCACCGAGGTGGAGCTGTGGCGGGGGCTGCGCGAGCGCGGCGCCACCGTCGTGGGCTCCAGCGCCAAGCGGGCCGCGCTGGCGGCGGCCGACCGGGTCGTGGTGCTGGTCGGCGGGCGGGTGGCGGCCAGCGGCCCGTGGGAGCGGCTGGAGGGCGAGTGGGGCCACCTGGCCGGCTGAGCCCGGCCCCGGGTTCAGCCGGGCCCCGGGTTCAGCCGGGCCGAGGCCGGGCCGGTCGAGCCGGCGCTAGGCCTGCTCGGCCACCAGGGTGACCGGCACGTTGCCGCGGGTGGCCTTGGAGTACGGGCACAGCTCGTGGGTGCGCTCGAGCAGCCGCTGCAGCGGCTCGGTGCCCAGGCCCGGCACCGAGGCGCGGATGCTCACCGCGAGGGCGTAGCTCTCGCCCTCGGGACCCAGGCCGACCTCCACGTGCAGCGTGGAGCCGGAGACGTCCACGCCCTGCTCCTTGGCGGCCAGCGCCATGGCGCTCTGGAAGCAGGCGCCGTAGCCGGCGGCGAAGAGCTGCTCGGGGTTGGTGCCCCCGCCGGGGCCGCCCGTCTCCTTCGGCGCCTGCAGCACCACGTCGAGCGCGCCGTCATCGCTGACGGCCCGGCCGCCGCGGCGACCGCCGGTCGTCGTGGCGCGCGCGGTGTAGACGATCTTCTCGGGGGTGTTCACCACGTCCACGACGTTAGGTCGACCCGCACCGCTCCGCACGGGGGAGGCCGCGCGGTCGCGGTGGTGCGACGCTGGAGCCGCCCGCGCGCCGGTCGCGGCGGGCGCGACGGGCACCACGAGCACGACGAGCAGGACGAGGAGGACCCGGTGGCGGACGCGGGCGAGGGCAGGGGCGGCAGGGGGGGCGCGTCGATCGACGCGGTGCTGCGGGAGGTGCTGCGCCAGGGCCGGCTCGACCCCGGCGCCGAGCGGCTGGCGGCGCAGGGCGTGGAGCGGCTGCGCTCGTTCCTCAGCGGGGACCCGTCGGCCGACGGCGGCGCGGCCCCCGGCGGGCCGGGCGCGCCGGGCGCGCCCGCGGGCGGGGTGCCGCTGGAGGCCGAGGTCGTCGAGGACGCGGCCGTGGCGGCGCCCGGTGCGGCGGCGGAGCGGCTGCGGCACACCGTCCCGCTGCGCGGCGGGCGGCAGGCGGAGCTGCTGCTGCCCGCGGACCTGACCGGCGCCGACGCCCGGCGCATCGCCGCCGTCCTGGACGCTCTGGCGCTGGACGACGAGGAGGGCCCGGCCGCGTGAGCGCGCCCCGCGAGGTGGAGGTCAGCGGCACGGTGCGCCTGGGGCAGTTCCTCAAGCTGGCCGGGGTCGTCGGCTCCGGCGGCGAGGCGCGCGAGCTGCTCGCCGAGGGGCGCGTGAGCGTCAACGGCGAGGTGGACGAGCGCCGCGGCCGCCAGCTCTCCGACGGCGACGTCGTCGCGCTGGACGGCCGGGAGTGGCGGGTGCTCGTCGGCTGAGCCCCGCGGGCGCGCGCGGGCTACCGTGCCGGGTGTCCCGGGGGGGGGGGGGGGGGGGGGGGGGGGGGGGGGGGGGGGGGGGGGGGGGGGGGCGGGGGGGGGGGGGGGGCGGGGCGGGGGGGGCGGGGCGC